>JAIRXI010000082.1 GCA_031268395.1 Tannerella sp.
CAATAAATGAAACCTGCAAAATGGCATTGTCCGCTACCGTCAGGACGAAAGCGCCGTCCGCATCGGTGGCCGTTCCGTTCACCGTGCCCTTTTCGACGATGTTCGCCCCGATCACCGGCTCGCCGCCGGCGTCAACCACGCTGCCTGTAACCCGGACGGTGTTCTGCTGAGCGGCCGTGGCTACCGGCGCATCCCCGTTCTTCCGGCTCAGAACAATCTGTTTCTCGTCCACTTTGTACGTCACGTCCGTCGATGCGAACATGCCGTCCAGCACGGCAGAGATCAGCTGATTCTTCGCTTTCACATTCACTTTACGGCCGACGTCCACCAGCTTGCTGTTATACAGAAAGTAAAATTCGGACTGCTCCTCAATGGTATTGAGGGCCTCTTCGACCGTCACATCCCGCAGGTTCAGCGTAAGCCGCTGTGTTTGCGAGTACCCAACATCCGCGCCTGCCTGAAAGACGGCGCAGAACAGTAATAATAATGATAATGTAATACGCATAGTTAATGGTATTTTTGAGGCGAAGCGCAAAAACGCGTTGCCTCGGGTTTGTAATAAAATTCTTTTCATACGTTTGTTTTGTAAAAATAAAAATGTTTAGTTGATTGAAAAGGTGTATGGCGCTGCGCTGTTCGCAACAGGCCACACGGTTGATAACTGCGGGAGGATGTGTTTTACCTCTTCCCGTTGCTTTACGCTACTGTTCTCTTTTTTCTTCATAGGCTCAATTTTTTATTTGTTTTCAATACGGTAATTCCATCGCATCGCCGCAAAGGTAAAACTTTATACTGTTTATTAGACCTGTGAGAAGCCTTATACCCCATGTTAAAAATGCATTTCTCCCTGTTTTTTTTTAGTACATGCAGTAACTTTTTTTATAGCTGTCTGCATTTCACTGATTTACGAAAGTCGAGGCGAACAGTTAATAATACATAATATTTGATTGGCGATTGTTTTCATCCAATATTCCGGATTGACTGCACGCGATTCCTGCCGGACACGAAAATCTACAGTACCGTAAGCATCCCAAAGGGTGCATTTCAAAATGTCGTTTTTCATACCTGTGCCCATTATTGCAGGATAGCGCGCCGTGCACCGTCATTGCGACTGCGAGGAACGAAGCAGGAAGCAATCGCCGAAGCGGGAAACCCGAAGCAACCCCTGCACGGTTTGGCGATTTGCTTCGTTCCTTACAATGACGGTGCACGACAGGTTGAAATGCACCCATCCCAAATGCACCGTCCTGATTGTAAAAAAAAATGATTATGGGCTATGCCTCTCGTTTGTTTATAATCCCAACATGTCCATTAGATGCTTCCCCTGTCATGTCCGGAAGAGGGCCTGCCGGTAAAAAACGGCCCGTCCCGGCCAGGGACGGAATGTTGGTAGAAAACGGAATACAGCAGAATCACCCGTCCCGGCAGGGACGGAATGTGGACGAAAAAGGGGGCACGGAGGACACGGAGAGAACGGATTTTCGCTGCATCCTCACGGAGGTCAGTCCGTCAAAAAGTTGCGAACCCGTTTATCCATCCGTATATCGAACTGATGATACCGAAGGCCAGCACGCCGGCGGTACACAGAATCAGGCTCAGGCGCGTGTACCGGTCACTGCGGAAAGGGGCGACCGGATGCTCGCCGGGCAGGATATACATCGCCTTGACCACCAGCAGATAGTAGTACAGCGAAATCACCGTATTCATGACGGCAATAAACACCAGCACCTTGAATCCGGCCTGAAATGCGGCCATAAAGATGAAAAACTTGCTGAAAAAACCGGCAAAGGGCGGTATGCCGGCCAGCGAAAACAGCGCCAGTGTCATCAGGAGTGTCAGGCGCGGGTTGGTCCGGTAGAGGCCGTTGTAATCCGAAAGGTTGATTTTGCCGTCCGTCTGCTGTTCAATCACCGCGAGGATACCAAAGATGACCAGGTTGGCCGCCAGGTAGACCAGCGCGTAGAACACGAGCGGCGCCAGTCCGCCGGCCTGACCGCCCGCCACGCCCAGCATCAGGTAGCCCGCCTGCGAGATGCTGCTGAAAGCAAAGAAACGCTTGAGGTTCTGCTGGCGGACGGCAAACAGGTTGGCCACGGTGATGGTGGCCACGATGATCCAGCAGAGCATCTCCTGCCAGAGAGGGATCATCTGCGCAAAGACCTTGAGGAAGATCACTGCCAGCGCGAATGCGGCGGCCGTCTTGGAGACGACCGACAGGTAGGCCGTCACCTGCGTCGGCGCGCCTTCATACACGTCGGCCGTCCAGAGGTGGAACGGCACGAGCGAAATTTTGAATCCCAGTCCGGCAAAGAAGAAGACGAGCGCCAGAATTTGCAGCGGCGTACCCGTCAGGCAGGCTGTCACGTCGTCGAAATAGAGCGTGCCCGTCGTGCCGTAGATAAAGGAGATGCCGTAGAGCATCAGTCCGGACGAAAACATGGCCGAGAGGATATATTTGGCGCCGGCTTCGGCCGAGTGACGTCTGTACTTGTCGAACGCCACCAGACAGGCCATTGGAATGGATGCCAGCTCAAGCCCCAGGACAAACATCAGGAAATGCCCGGCGCTGATCATGAAAAACATGCCCAGCAGTGTGGAGAGCGTCAGGACGTAGAACTCGCCGCGCTTGTGCTCCGTGTCGTTGCGCCGCAGCCAGGGAGCGGCCTGCATGACCACGGCCAGCGTGCCGGCGGAAAGGATCGTCTTGACGATGCCCGTCAGCGGGACCTGACGGTACATGCCGCCGAAAAGGCTCAGCGAGTCCGGCTGCGGAATCAGGCCGACCGCCAGGTGCACGGCCAGCAGGCTGCACGCCAGCAGGTGAAACAAACTGCGCGCCTGCCGTCCGGTGGCATACAGGTCGTACAGGAACAGTACAAGCATCACGGCCATCAGCGACAGTTCCGGACGCATGGATAAAAATTGACTGTAATCCATATAATCTTTCGTTTATCGGTTTTTATACTTAGCCCGGGACAGCTGGCCGTCGACCTTGCCGGCAGACATCCACCGGCTGCGGTTCTTCCGTCCGCCCTTTTCCGCCATACGCAGGATCGAGCCGTTCATTTTTTAACTGTTCAATGCCATGAAAGGCCATACACTTTCGCTCACCATGCGGCTGATGCCGAACGGTACCAGGCCCATCCCGGCAATGGCCGCAATGAGGCAAATGAGCGTCAGGCGTTCGTCCCATGTGGCATCCGGCAGGTGCAGGTGCGCGGGGTTTTCCGCTTCGCCGTACAGGATTTTTCCCACCAGCCGCAGGATGTAGACCGCCGTAATGACGACGGATGTGGCAGCGAGGACGGTCAGCGCCCGGTGGAACGTATCGTTCACCTCAAACGCACCGACGAAAACCGTCATTTCGGCCACGAATCCGCTCAGTCCCGGCAGTCCCAGACTGGCCAGTCCGGCAATCACATAGGCGACCGAAAGGAACGGCATGATTTTCATCAACCCGCCCATCTCGCGGATGTCGCGCGTATGCGTCCGGCCGTAAATCATTCCGATGAGCGCGAAAAAGAGCGCCGTCATCAGGCCGTGTGAGAGCATCTGCAATACCGCGCCCGTGACGGCCGTCCGCGTCATCATCAGGAGCGCAAACAGCACCAGACTGCAATGCGACACCGACGAATAGGCGTTGATATACTTCAAGTCTTTCTGTACGCAGGCCGCAAACGCGCCGTACACCACACCGACGGTGGTCGGTATCAGGAAAAACCATGCCTGCTCGTATGCCGCTTCGGGCATCAGGCAGATGGCGATGCGAAAACACCCGTAGCCCCCCAGTTTCATCAGCACGCCGGCGTGAAGCATGGAAACGGATGTCGGCGCCGACGCATGACCGTCGGGACTCCACGTGTGGAACGGAAAGAGCGCGCCCAGCACGCCGAACCCGACAAAGGTCAGCGGGAAGAAGATGCGCTGCAGCTCGACGGGCAGGTGTGCCTGCGCCAGTTCGGTCAGGTGCATCGTCGTCGCTCCGGCGCCGGAATAGACACCCAGGATGCCCGTCAATATCAGCGCCGAGCCGCCCATCAGCATCAGCGTCAGTTTCATCGCTGAATATTCCTTCCGGCCGCTGCCCCAGACGCCGATCAGCAGATACATCGGGATCAGCGCCACCTCGTAGAACAGGAACATGGTGAACAGGTCAAGCGAGATAAAGAAACCGAACACGCCCTCGCTCAGCAGGCAGAACCACAGGAAAAACTCCTTCATCAGCGGCTGCATGCGCCATGAGGCAAACGTGCCCGTAAAAACAATGATGGCCGAGAGCAGCAGCATGACCACCGAAATCCCGTCCACGCCGACGGCGTACCGGATATGCAGCGGGGCATACCATACCTGGCTGGCGGTAAACAGCATCTCCGACGTGTCGCCTCCGGCGCGCCGGCGGAGGTAGAGGATCGCCAGCGTGACGGCCAGCGTCAGCAGTGCGCCCGCACCTGCAACCATCACCGCGCGGAGTTGCTTCATCCCCCGCGCCATCCAAAGTCCCCCCATCATCAGCAGGGGAATCAGTACAAACAGAGACAGAAAGTTTATATTCATACTGCGTATATTTTTCTGTTACTGCCTGAAACCGATTCGGAAGATGTCCCATTCGAGGCCACGGGAGGATTATCCCACCCGGCCGGTAAAGCGTTTCCCTGCCGGCTGGCAAGGCGTTTCCCTGCCGGCTGGTAAGGCGCCTCCCTGCCGGCTGGTAAAGCGTCTCCCACCCCCGGTCTGTATGTGGGACAAACATAATCCCCCACCTTTTCAAGCGGGAAAAATTCATGTTTGCCAAAAAAACGTTTGATTTTAAGCATCATACTATCATCTTTAAAATACAGTATTTACAGTATTGTTGCGAGAAACAGCGCCGCGGTCAGCATCAGCGCTCCGCCCAGGAAGATCATCGCATACTGCTGTACGTTTCCGCTCTGCAACTGCCGGATACGAACGCTTGCCGCCTGCGTAGCCTGCGCCAGTCCGTTCATAAAACCGTCGATCACGTGACGGTCGAACCAGGCCAGCGGCACGGAGATACAGGCGAAGACAATCCGGTGGGTGACGAACTGGTAAACGTCGTCGATGTAGAAGCGTCGATACGCCGCGCGGTACAGGCCCCGGAAGCGCGTAACCGTCCGTCCGTTCGCCTTTCCGTACATCACGGCGGCAAGTCCGATCGCTGCCACCGCCGTGCAGACACTGACGGCCGCCACAACGGGGTTCAGGTGAATCGCATACGCTTCGCCGCTGCTGCTGACAAACTGTCCGAAAGGGACCCAGCCCGCCACACACGTCAGCGCGGCCAGGACGGTTAGCGGGACGGTCATCGTGCGCGGCGCTTCGTGCAGCCGGTGGCCGGCGTCATACGTCCTGTTCCAGAAAACCCGGAAATACAGGCGGAACATGTAGAAGGCCGTCAGCCCGGCAATGCAGCACATCAGCACACCCATGACCGGGCTGAAGCGGAAACAGGCCGCCAGTATTTCATCTTTCGAGAAGAAACCGCTGAACGGCGGAATCCCCGCTATCGCCAGACAGGCTACCAGGAAGGTGGCATGTGTGACGGGCAGGCATTTCCGCAGTCCGCCCATATCCTTCATCTCGTTGGAATGGACGGCGTGGATGACCGCTCCGGCGCAGAGGAAGAGAAGCGCCTTGAAGAAGGCGTGTGTGAAGAGGTGGAACTGGGAGGCCATGTATCCCAGTCCGCCCCCGTGCGCGTCGGCGGAGGTACATACGCCCAGGGCAACAATCATGAAGCCGATCTGCGAGATGGTGGAAAAGGCCAGCACGCGTTTGATGTCGGTCTGCGTACATGCGACGACGGCAGCAAAGAGCGCCGTAAATGCGCCGACATAGCCGGCCAGGTGCAGGACGTCGGGCGCGTAGCCGATGTAGAGCGGGAACATCCGCGCAAGCAGGTAGACGCCCGACACGACCATCGTTGCCGCGTGAATCAGCGCACTGACGGGCGTCGGACCTTCCATGGCATCGGGCAGCCAGATGTGCAGCGGGAACATGGCGCTTTTGCCGGCGCCGCCGATGAACATCAGCCCCAGCGCCAGCGGGACCGCCACGCCGGCGGCCGCCAGCGCCTGTGCCTGCGGCGTGAAGGCGAAAGAACCGGTGCTGTATCCGTAGATCAGAATGCCGATCAAAAAGCCGAGGTCGGCAAAGCGGGTCACGACAAACGCCTTCTTCGCCGCCGCCACGGCCGTCGCACGGGGATAGTAGAAGCCTATCAGCAGATAGCTCGAGACGCCTACCAGTTCCCAGAAGACGTACATCTGGAAGATGTTGGTTGCAACCACCAGCCCCGTCATCGACAGGGTAAAAAGCGACAGGAAGGCGAAATAGCGCTGGCAGCCGCGTTCGCCCTTCATATAGCCGAGCGAGTAGATGTGCACCATCAGCGAGACGGTGGAAATGACGACGAGCATCATCACCGAAATCGGGTCGAGCAGGATGCCGACGTCGATGTGCAGCGATCCGGAAAAGGGAAGCCATTCGATGTTGAACGGCAGGAGCGTGGGGAAGATGCCGTCGGCCGTCCGTCCGCCGCCGAAGTAACATGCGGCCGTCATCCAGGCCAGCGCCGTCACGAGCGCAAGCGATGCCGTTCCGACAGCGCCTGCCGTCCGGGGTTTCATTCGCTGGCCGCCCAGTCCGAGCCAGAGGAACGAAAAGAACGGGAGAAGCGGTATCAGAACCGTAAAATCAATCCATTGTTTCATCTACTTTCTATCTATATCAGTATGTTTGTTTCAGCAGTTTTTCAACCGTTTCGGCATCGTAGCCCATCGACTGGGCCTTTTTGAAATCAATCGCCGCCGAAGCCTTTTCATATTGCGCCAGCTTGACCCGTCCGCGCAGGACATACAACTCTGCGGAAGGCCGGGGTTCTTCGGCAAAGACTTTGTTCAGGTCGGCCATCGCCCGCCCGTTTTTGTTCATCAGATGATAGAGTTCGGCACGTTCTTCGTAGAGGCGCCAGTATTCGGGCCGTTTGCTTATCAGGTAGTCTAGAATGGCCTCGCAGTCCCCGTAATTCTTTCGGACTTTCTCCAGCAGTGCATACCCCAGCCGCCCCTGAACCGTTTCTCCGTTGATGTCAAGGATTTTCTCGAAATCCGCTTCCGCCCGGAGCAGGTCCTGCGTCCCGATATAGAGCAGGCCGCGGTGGAACAGCGCATCTTCATTCAGCGGGTTGACCGAAAGCAATACCTGATAGTCGCTTAACGCCTTTTCCATCTCATTCATTTCGGTGTACAACTCGGCGCGGTTTGAAAGGACCACTTCGCTTTCAGGTTGCCGGTTCAGGGCTGCTGTATAAGATACAAGCGCGTCGTCCAGTTTCCCCATGCGGCGCTGGACGGTGCCCAGGTTCGTAAGCAGCGCGTAGTTGTTCCGGTTGCCCGGTTCCAGCCGCATCGCGGCTTTCAGACACTCTTCGGCGGCCGGCAAATCGTCCCTGTCCACATAGTCATAGCTTTTTTCAATCATCTCTTCATACGTCTGTCCACGGACGTTTCCCCCGACCGCAAGCAGGAGTATCCAAAGCATTCCGGATAAAATAAATCTTCTCATATATCTTTCTATAACGGCGCAAATCTACGTAATAAAACGCAGGCGGCACAAAAATAAAAAAATAATCTGCCCGGATATATTGTGGATTTAGTTTTTTTATTACCTTTGCAGCCGCTAATACAAATTTTAAACGATTCGAAATAAAATGGCAACAAAAATCAGATTGCAGAGACACGGACGGAAAGGGTACGCCTTTTACCAGCTCGTTGTCGCAGACAGCAGGGCTCCACGGGATGGAAAGTTTATTGAAAGGATAGGTTCATATAATCCGAACACTAATCCTGCTACAATAGATTTGAATTTCGAGCGGGCTTTGTATTGGTTACAGGTGGGCGCACAGCCGACCGACACGGCGCACACGATTCTTTCGCGCGAAGGCGTATGCTTGAAAAAGCACCTGCTGGAAGGCGTAAAGAAGGGTGCATTTGACGAAGCCGCCGCCGAAACGAAGTTTGAGGAATGGGTTACCTCGAAAAAACAGTCTTTGCAGGCCGTCAGAGACAAAGATCGCGAGGCAGCCAAGGCGGCAAATAAGGCACGTTTGGACGCGGAAAAAGAATCCAACAGAGTAAAGGCCGAAGCAGTGGCCAAAAAGAAGGCAGTTCAGGCTGCCGCAGCCGCTCAGCAGGCAGCCGAAGCGACAGCCGCCGCTCAGGCGGAAGCTGCCGCAGAAGCCGCCGCCACCGTTCAAGTGGAAGCAGTAACCGAACCAACAGCCACCGCCCAGGCGGATGCAGCAGTGGAAACGGTTGTTCCCGAGGAAACAGCTGTTTCCGAAGAAACGGTTGCGCCTGCGCCCGAAGCGGCGGAAACAAACGGATAAGCGTTTAATGTGTTTTATTGTTGTGATGAAGGGATGGGAAAGCGATTTTCTGTCCCTTCAATTTTTATCCGCATCCTCAGTGCAGCCCGACTGTCAGCAATTCGGGGCGCCGTCCCTGTAACTGCCGCTGCGGCACAGTCGCCGGCCGGTACAGTCGGAAAAAACCTGTCCTTTTGGCGGAAATCCGGGAAAAACCTATCTTTGTATCACATTTATACTACAGTCAATAATTATGGCACGTTATCTTGATCCCAAAAATGATCTGCCCTTCAAGCGGATATTCGGCGAGCATCCCGATCTGCTGAAGAGTTTTCTCAACGCCCTGATGCCGCTCGAAGAGCATCAGCGCATTGAAAGTCTGGAATATCTTGCGGCCGAGCAGGTACCGGACAACCCCGCAAGGAGAAACTCCATCGTGGACGTTCGCTGCCGGGACAATTTCGGGCGTCAGTTCATTGTGGAGATGCAAATGCTGTGGAACTGTTTCTTCTCCCGCCGGATGGTGTTCAATGCTTCAAAAGCTTACGTGCGCCAGCTGGACAGGAACGAACGCTACCACCTGCTGCAGCCGGTATACGGCCTGGCCATCATCAACGACACCTTCGACCGGAAGACGCCGGAGTTCTATCACCACTACCGCATCGTGAACTACCAGAATACGGAGGAAGTGATCAGCGGTCTGGAATTTGTGATGATAGAACTGCCCAAGTTCAAGCCCGAGAAGTGGGCGGATCGCCGGATGGCGGTGCTGTGGCTACGCTTTCTCGGGGAAGTGGAGGAACACCGCTCCACCATATCCGGCGACCTGAAGGAGGACACTTATATCAGCCAGGCGCTGGACATGTGCGAGGAAGGCGCCTTCACGGAAACGGAACTGGCCGCATACGACAAATACTGGGACATCATCCGCACCGAAAAATCCTACCTGGCCGAAGGCGAAGAAAGAGAAGCTGCAGGCAGGGCAACAGGCAGGGCGGAAGGTCGGATGGAAGGCCGGGCGGAAGGTCGGATGGAAGGTCGAGTGGAAGGCCGGGCGGAAGGCAGAGAAGAAAGTTTAATCCGCGTAGTCCTTAATGGCAGGCGCAACGGTTTCTCCACAGAGCAGATACAGGCGATTACCGGTCTCGAGGAAGAAAGAATCAGGGAAATCCTCTGTTCGGACGGAGATGTCTTGCCCTGAAATAGCTTTACAAAACACGAGCCATAAAAAAAGCAGTAAAGTTAACGACCGATTTGAATGGTAAAACGAGAAAGGAGATTTTACACGGGATCATTTACGGAGCGTGTATTAACCGCTTATCAAAACAGTAGTCGGCATCAAAGATTGCTGTTCCGTTTCATGTAAACAGGGATACGGTGAACAAGTTCATCGTTCATTGCATTTGTCTGTCAATCTGTTCCAGCAGGGGGATGACGTCCCAGATGCCGTCACAGACGCAGTGGGCGCCGGCGGCGCGGAGGCGGTCGGCGGCGCGGTTGGCGCAGGCTTGCCGGTCGGTTTCCGGGAGGCGTTCCAGTTCGTCGCGGGTGAGTCCCGTTTCGTTGCCCGAGAGCGTGAATCCGACGCACCACATGCCGGCATTGCGGCCTTCGCCCATGTCGGCAGCCGTGTCGCCCAGTTTCACCATTCGCGAGGCCGGATAGACATTCATCCGCTTCATGTTCTCAAACACCATGAAGGGCGCCGGGCGTCCGGCAGGCACTTCGTCGGACGAAACAATGCAGTCGGGGACGAATCCTCTGGCCGCTACCGCGCCGACGATGTTTTTCATCATGGAGGCGACGTATCCGGTGGTAGAGCCGAACCCGATCCCGCTGTCGCGGCACCACTGCTGGAGTCCCAGCGTACCGGGGATGAGGTCGTTGTGACGAACGACGGTTTCGGCCAGTTGCGGTTCCAGCCGGCCGTACAGGAAGTCGGAGTCGGCGGCGTCCGGCGCCCGTCCGAAACGGGTTTTCCAGCGGGCGACAATGGCAGGCTCGCGCAGCAGCGCTTCGATATGATCTCTCTTCGCCAGCCCCATGGGCCTGCGCGCTTCGGCCAGGCTTATGTCGATGCCCTGCCGCGCGAAGACGTCGACAAAGACCTTGGCCGGCGCCATGCAGCCGAAATCGACGGTCGTCCCCGCCCAGTCGCATACAATCGCTTTGATATGTTTCATGGCCTGCGGGTTTGAACGGACGGTCTGTTCCAGTCCATGGATGCCTCAACGGCGACGAGGAGCCGCCTCATGTCGTCCGGGAAGATGTCGCCGATATTGCCGATCCGGAACGTCTCGGCTGCGGTCAGTTTGCCGGGGTAGATGACAAAGCCGCGGTCTTTCAGGTTCCGGTAGAAGCGCCTGAAGTCGTAGCCGTCGGCCTGCGGCGGATAGAACGACGTGATGATGTGGGACTGGAGCGGTTCGGGAATCACGGTTGCGAAACCGAGTTTCCTCATGCCATCCTTCAGTATCCGGTGATTTTCCCGGTAGCGTTTTTCGCGGGCGGCCACGCCACCTTCCTGTTCCAGTTCGAGCAACGCCTGGTAGAAGGCGTGGACAATGTGCGTGGGGGAAGTGAAACGCCATTTGCCATGGCCTTTTTCCATGCTGCACCACTGGTCGTAGAGGTCGAGCGCATGAGAGCGTGCACGGCCCCGACTTTTTTCCAGTTCGGAGATGCGGGCAATGACGAAGCCGAAGCCCGGCGTACCCTGGATACACTTGTTCGCGCTGCTGACAACAAAGTCCGCCTCCAGCGCCGGCACGTCCATGGACACCCCGCCGAAGCCGCTCATGGAATCGAGAATCAGGACTTTCCCCGCCCCTTTCACTGCGGCGGCAATGCCGGCGACGGGGTTCAGGATACCGGTTGTCGTTTCGACATGCACCGCGGCAACGTGCGTGATAGCCGGATCGCCGGCCAGCAGGTTTGCGATCTGCTGCGGGTCGGGAGTCTGCGTGTCGTCGGTACGGTACTTCAGCAGGTCGATGCCAAGCATGTGCGCCATCGTTTCCATGCGGTCGCCGTAGGCGCCGTTGGAGACGACTAGCAGTTTCCCGTCGCGCGGGACAGCGCTGCCGATCACCGATTCCACGACAAAGCTGCCGCTGCCCTGCATCAGCACAGCCGTATACCCGGCCGTATACCGGCCGGCAATGGCCAGCAGGCGGGCACGCAGGTCCTGCACAAGGCTGTTGTAGTCGTCATCCCACGTACACCAGTCGCGCAGCATCGCTTCACGCACCGTGCCGGAAGTCGTCAGCGGACCGGGTGTCAACAAAATATATGAACGATCTTTCATTGCAATTGAATTTTTTAAATGATTACCTGTTTGTTATCTGTTATGGTTTATGTATGATAGTTCCCCGAACGGTACCTGCTCCGGAAAAATGCGCCGGCTACGGCCAGCAGCAGCAGGCAAACCGCGGGGACAAAGATACTGATTAAATACAGCACGTGCGAAAACGAAATCCCTCCCGCAAAAAATTCCCTGTAAAGCAGGATCAGGAGCGAACACGTGTATCCGGCCGAATCGCAGATGTAAATCAGAAACCCGGCATTGGCCCTGCTCCTGAACAGAGCGATGAAACGGTCGAAGTAGACGCTCTGGACGATGATATAGGGCAGGGATATCCCGAACCCGACCGCGACAAACCACAGCTGCGGACTGATCCGGCCGGCGGCGTACAGGAGCGACCCGGCCGGCAGCATCACCAGCCCGGCAAAGATTATCAGGTGCTGAACGGCAAAGCACGTCCGGTTGGAACGGATCAGGGAAAGGCAGCCCACGCAGACAAACACGAGCAGCCCGATCAGCAATTCGACCTGCAAAAAGATGTTCATCGAGTCCGAGAGACTGATTTCGCGGGCGATCTCGACCATGAAGTGGTCTCTGAAGTCGCGACACATCGTGAGCAGGGCGTTGACGGCAACAATGGCAAACAGTCCGGTTCCGAAACCGGCCAGCAGGCGGCGCATGTCCCGGCCGGTCATGGCTTCGCGCCTGGCACGCTGGGCGATATCCGATTCGCTCTGTGCGGGAACACGCGACAGCATCCATACGAAAAAAAGGAACGGCACGGCAAAAACCAGCCCTTCGACGGCCGGCATCCAGAATTCGCCCACGTGAAAGGCGTCGCGGAGGGCGAAATAAACGGACTTGAGCGCACCCGAACCCATAATCATGTTGACGCTCAGGCCCAGCGACAGCATTTCGGTGAACCTCCGCCCTTCCAGAAAACTGAAGATAATGCCGAAAATCAAGCCCAGCGGCAGTCCGTTGAAGAACAGAAAAACAAAATTGTACGGATAAGGAGTCAGCCCGAAGCCGATCAGCGCCACTTCCGCCCAGGCGACGAGCAGTATGATGCAGGGAATGCGCCTGCCATAATTCAGTCCGGCGATGAACCTGATGCCGACGTATTTGGAGATCAGATAGCCCAGCATCTGCGAGATGATCAGCGCCGTTTTGTAGCTTGCGCCGAAGAGGGTATATCCCTCGTACGTACCGGCGTTGAAAGGCTTGCGGAAGGCATACGTGCAAAAGTAAACGCCGAACGCAGCAATGATGCACCAGATCACCATAAACATATCCTTGGCCAGCAACCGGTCGAGCGTGCCTGAACGATGTTTCATTTCTATTACAATCATGTTTCCTTTTTGTTACAACTATCTCATTATCAATAGACAAAGGTAGCAAATAAAACCGTATGGCGAAACAGAATCACATAATATCCGTCCGTTCCGGAATAAAATGATATGCCGGACGGGAAGGAGCTGCCGTTTCCGGCATGGTTCCACATGCATTTCGCGCGGCTTTTTTCTCCGGACAGACCTCTTCCTTTTCATAAAATTCTTTTTATCTTTGTGCCGAATTTAAAACGTAACAATTTTAAATTCACTCTCTCTAAAACCGGAATGTGTGTGAACATTTTCCGGTTTGCTTTTTTCCCGGATTTGAATCTCGGATACGCCCGCAACGACGCTGCGCTGTCTATTCGCTCCAGTTGTACGGTCTTCGTCCGGCAGGGGGAGAAGGCCCCTATTTTTTTGGGCCGTTAGCCATGCTATACAGGAAGAAAATCATATCTTTGTATAGATTGATACGGTTATGAAATCAGTTAATACCAGCGGTCCGGCCTCCGGCTTTGGCACGACCTCCGTTTATTTGACAGCCCTCGGCATGATACTGGGTGCCGTTATGTTCCTCCGCTTCGGTTATGCCACGGGCATGCTGGGCTTCTGGGGAGCGATGCTTGTCATCCTGCTCGGACACTGCATCACCATCCCGACGGCGTTTGCCATTTCGGAAATCGCCACCAATACCCGCGTGGAAGGCGGCGGGGAATATTTCATCATCTCGCGGTCGTTCGGACTGAAAATCGGTTCCACCATTGGCCTGGCCCTATATCTTTCGCAGGCGGTCAGCGTGGCCTTTTACATCATCGCGTTTGCCGAATCGTTCGAGTGGCTCTTCGACCTGTGCCGGACGCGGTGGGGGATTCACCTGCCGCGGCAAGCGATCAGTATTCCCACACTGGCGATACTGTCGTATATCATCCTGCGGAAGGGTGCAGGATCGGGCATGAAGATGCTCTATGCGGTCATGGCGATTCTGGTGCTGTCGCTGGTTGCCTTTTTCTGCGGGAAACCGCTGGCGGCTGCGGAAGCGTCTCCGGCTTTCCACAATTTCGGATTCTTCCACAGCGAACATTTTTTTGCCATCTTCGCCATCTGTTTCCCCGCATTTACGGGGATGACGGCCGGCGTGGGACTGAGCGGCGACCTGCGTGACCCGGGCCGGTCCATTCCGACGGGTACCATCGCGGGGACGTTTACCGGACTGGCAGTGTATGCGCTGATCCTGTGGAAACTGGCCGTCTCGGCTCCGGCCGAAGAACTGGTCGGAGACCAGTTGATCATGTCGAGGATTGCCGTCTGGGGGGCGGCGCTGATTCCGGCCGGCCTGATGGCGTCGACGTTTTCGTCGGCCATGAGTTCCGTGCTGGTGGCGCCGCGCACGCTCCAGGCGCTGGCCGGAGACCGGACGTTTCCCTCGCAGCGGCTTAACCGCTTCCTGGCCTGCGGCAGGGGAGAAACGCGCGAACCGTTCAATGCCACGGTCGTCTCGCTCCTGATTGCCGGCGTGTTCATCGTGTTGGGAAATGTGGACCGGGTGGCCGAAATCATCTCCATGTTCTTTCTGATCACCTACGGATCGCTGTGCCTGATTTCGTTCCTCAACCATTTCGGCTCGCCACCGTCCTACCGCCCGCGCTTCAAATCGCGCTGGTATGTGTCGCTGGGCGGGTTTGTCCTTTCCGTCTGGGTGATGTTCATGATTCATCCGCTGAACACGCTGCTGGCCTACCTGGCGCTTGTCGCCGTCTACCTCTTTCTGGAGCATACCCACAGAGACCGGAAAGGCGTGATCAACATCTTCGAGGGCGCGCTCTTCCAGCTGAACCGGCGCCTGCAGGTCTTCATGCAGAAACGCCATTCCGGCACGGACTGCGAAGAGTGGCGTCCGGCGGTCGTCTGCATCTCGGCCAATTCGTTTGAGCGGGAAAAGCCGCTCGACCTGATGGCATGGATCAGCTACCGGCACGGCTTCGGCACCTATTTCCACTTCATCGAAGGCTATTACAGCCGGCAGACGCACCTCGAATCGAAACACATCCTCGCCGAGCTTGTCAACAGCCGCAGGGGACAGAAAAGCAACCTGTATATCGATACGATGATTTCACCTTCTTACACCTCGGCCATCGCACAGGTCATCCAGTCGCCCTCCATTTCGGGGATGGAAAACAACATGGTGCTGTTTGAATACGACCGGAGCAAACCCGGGGAACTGGAACGGATCCTGGACAACGTACGGCTGGTACGAGCCGGGGATTTCGACATCTGCATCTTTTGCGGCTCGTCTTCGTCCGTTAAATTTCGCAACGGCATTCATATATGGATACGCCCGACCGACGAAAAAAACACCAACCTGATGATCCTGCTGGGATACATCATCTCGGCGCACCCCGGCTGGCGCGGAAGCCAGATAAAAATCTTCAGTGTCGGTTTGCCGGGACAGGGCGGCGAAACCGGAAAAAGCCTGGAACAGCGCATCGCCGACGGACGCCTGCCGATCACGCTGGCCAATATTGAAATCGTCGCGCCCGACGGAAACGAAACCTTCGGCGAAGCCATCTCCCGCCGGTCGAAATATGCCGGACTGACCATTGTCGGCTTCGGGGATGAAATTATCGGGCACGATCTGGCAACCTTTTTCAACGACTGCCGCCATGCGGGCGACCTGCTGTTTGTCAATGCCTCACATTTGAGAGAATTTAACTGACTTTCCTGCCGTGCATGGAAGAATCATCCTGCCTTCCCAACACTTCCGGGGAATACACGTATCCCGCCGGCATTCATCCCAACATGTCCATTAAACACGTCCTCCGTCGTGTCCGGAAGAGGCCCTGCCGGTAAAAAACGGCCCGCAACGCACGATGGCCCGGGACGGCCGGGATGGGTTGACGGGCAGATATTCCGTTTGCTGCCTGCCGGCTGTCTTCTCTTCCGGACACGACCGGAGAAGCGTCTATTTTTTTAAAACGCTCATTTTGAGGATAAAAAACAGATTGTAGGGGGCTAATTTCCCTTGGAAGATTGGGAATCTTCATATAAAGATCGGGAATCTTTATATAAAGATTGGGAATCTTCCTATAAAGATTGGGGATCTTCATATAAAGATCGGGAATCTTTATATAAAGATTGGGAATCTTCATGTAAAGATCGGGAATCTTCATGTAAAGATCGGGAATCTTTATATGAAGATTGGGAATCTTCCTATGGAAATTGGGCCTCTTTCGGGGGAAAATCAGGGATTTTCCGGCTGTATGCGGACAAGATTAGACGCTTCTCGTGTCGTGTCCAGCAGAGTAGAGACGGGGCGCCCCCCGTCTCTACGTCTCTCATTGTGTATTTATAATTTTCTCCTTTCAACTTTCCACGGCGGAAGCGTCTAATGGACATGTCGGGTTCATTATCTGCTGAAATATAGCGGCGTCAGCCGTCTTCTCCGCGAATGGCTTCCCGGATACGTACCAGTCTCCGCAGCAGGCTTTCCAGCAGGTGCAGAGGCAGCATGTTGGCGCCGTCGGATTTGGCCTGCGGCGGATCGGGATGCGTCTCAATAAACAGCCCGTCCGTTCCGACGGCAACAGCGGCCCTTGCAATGGTCTCAATCAGCGAGGGCAGACCGCCGCTGACTCCGGATGTCTGGTTTGGCTGCTGGAGCGAGTGCGTGACGTCCGTGACAACCGGAAAGCCGGTCTGCCGCATCTGCGGGATGCCGCGGAAATCCACAACCAGGTCCGTATAGCCAAATGTTGTTCCCCGTTCGGTCAGCAGGACACCGGTATTGCCGGCGTCCACCACCTTCTGTGCGGCAAACCGCATCGCTTCGGGCGCCAGAAACTGTCCCTTCTTGATGTTGACGATCCGGCCCGTCCGGGCAGCCGCCACCAGCAGGTCTGTCTGGCGGCACAGGAACGCGGGAATCTGCAGCACGTCCACATACGGGGCAACCCGTTCCGCCTCCTGCGTTTCATGAATATCCGTGACGACCGGCAGGCCGAATGTCTCGCGCACCTTCCGCAGGATGCGCAGGGCCTTTTCGTCGCCGATACCCGTAAAGGCATCTGACCGGGAACGGTTTGCCTTGCGGTACGAGCCTTTGAAAACATACGGAATCCGCAACTTTTCCGTGATACCCGCAATCTTTTCGGCCACGCGAAGCGCCATTTCCTCGCCCTCAATCACGCATGGCCCGGCGAGCAGGAAAAAATTCGCCTGCCCCGCCAGTTCTTGTACTGTCATTGTATGCATTATTATATATATGTAAAAGCGTAAAATTCATCGATGGTTCAGCAGCGACAGAGCGCGCCCGATTTTTTCCTCTGTCGGCAGCGATGCGTCGATCCAGTGAATGGGGATGCCCCGCCGCTCCATGCCCCGGAACCAGGTCATCTGGCGTTTGGCAAACCGGTGGATGGCGGTTTCGAGTTGCGAAACCATCTCCCCGTATGCCAGTTTTCCCGTCACATGGAGGGTAAGATATTTGTACTCCAGGCCATAGTAGACAAGATCTTCGGGCGCAATGCCGGAAGCCAGCAATCCGCACACCTCATCCACCATACCCTGCGCCAGACGGCTGTGCAGGCGCTGCGAAATCTTTTCCCGCCGCCGTTCCCGTTCGATCTCCAGCCCGATCACCAGGCTGCGGGGTGGCTCGTATGCGTTCTCCTCCGGCTCACATTGCGCACGGTATTCTTCAATTTCGATGGCGCGGATGGCACGCCGGGAAGTGTCGACGTCGGTACGGTTGTGCAGCCTCCTGTACGAAGCAAGTATCTCTTCAAGCTCCGCCAGCGACCTGTTCTCCAGCGACTCCCGGAGGACGGGATTCCGGGGCACGTCCGGTAGCCGGTAGCCTTTTAGCGCCGCTTCCATGTATAGCCCCGTCCCGCCGCACAGGACAGGAAGTTTTCCTCTTTCCCGGAGTTGCCGGTAGACGCGAAAAAAATCGCGCTGGTATTCGAACACATTGTATTTTGTCCCGGGTTCGCAAATGTCAATCAGGTGACAGGGCACCTGCCTGCCGTCCACCATATAGTCTGCCAGGTCTTTTCCGGTGCCGATGTCCATGGCACGGTACACCTGGCGGGAATCGGCACTGATGATTTCCGTGTCCAGCCGGTCGGCGAGGGCGGCCGCAAAGGCCGTCTTGCCCGAAGCCGTCGGCCCCAGTATGGTGATAAGCTGACAGTCGTCCATTTCTTTCATGCGTTCCGTTTTTATAGTCATCCGTGCAAAAATAATGCTTTTTTCTTTCCCGGAGCCGCTGAATGGAATGAACGTTCCGGAGGGCATCGCCTCCAGATGTGCCAAATTTGAATGGTGCATTCCAAATGGCCGTATCGGGCGTGAACCTCCCAATGCGCTAATTTGGAATGCATCCGGTTGAAATGCATTCCTTTGAATCTTAAAATTTATATGTATATTTGCGGTCGTAATCATCCGTAGCAGTGATGGAAAAATATGAAGAACGACTGAATCCGCTCAATGATTTTCCGTTTTTGAAACACATGAGCGAAAAGGGAGGCGAGGAACAAAGGCTCTCCTTTCTCAATGCCGTGTTGAAAAAGGAGGAGGCGGAACGGCTCGAATCGGCGAAAATCGTTGGAAAGGGAAGTCCTGAAACGGAACGGACTCTCCTGGAGAAATTAATGTCCGGGCATCGGACCGCATAATCTTGCAATAAATTTTTTTTGTTATGAAAACATCATCCCTATTATCCGCGCTGGAAGCAAAACATCCCGGCGAAAAGGAGTATCTGCAGGCCGTGAAAGAGGTGCTGCTATCCATCGAGGAGACGTATAACCGGCACCCCGAGTTTGAAAAGGCGAAAATCGTCGAACGGCTGGTCGAACCCGACCGCGTATACACGTTCCGCGTCCCCTGGACGGACGACGAAGGGAACGTGCAGGTGAACCTGGGATACCGGATACAGTTCAACTGCGCCATCGGCCCCTACAAGGGCGGACTGCGTTTCCACCCGTCCGTCAACCTGTCCATCCTGAAATTTCTGGGCTTTGAACAGACGTTCAAGAATGCGCTGACCACCTTGCCGATGGGAGGCGGCAAAGGAGGTTCCGACTTTGCGCCGCGCGGCCGCAGCAATGCCGAAATCATGCGGTTCTGCCAGGCTTTCATGCTGGAACTGTGGCGGATGATCGGGCCGGACACCGACATCCCCGCCGGCGACATCGGAGTAGGCGCAAGAGAAATCGGCTATCTGTTCGGCATGTACAAAAAACTGGCACGGGAACATACGGGCACGTTTACGGGCAAGGGACTGGAATTTGGCGGTTCCATTCTGCGTCCCGAGGCAACGGGTTTCGGCGGGCTGTATTTCGTAAGCCAGATGCTTGGGGAACATGGAATGGACCTGCGCGGAAAGACGGTTGCCGTCTCCGGTTTCGGCAACGTTGCCTGGGGCGCTACCGTCAAGGCCGGCGAACTGGGGGCGAAAGTGGTCACGCTGTCCGGCCCCGACGGATACGTGTATGACCCGGCCGGCGTCTCGGGCCGGAAGGTGGATTTCATGCTGAAACTCCGCGATACGGGCGAAGACATTGTCGCCCCCTATGCCGATGCTTTTCCGGAAGCCGTCTTTTTCCCCGGCAAGCGTCCGTGGGAACAGCCGGTAGACATTGCGCTGCCTTGCGCCACTCAGAACGAACTCGACGCCGCCGATGCCCGTCGGCTGATGGAGAACGGAGCCGTTTGCGTTGCCGAAATATCCAACATGGGATGCACGGCCGAGGCCGTCGACCTGTTTCTCGACAGCGGTTTCCTGTTTGCCCCGGGAAAGGCCGTCAATGCAGGCGGCGTGGCAACATCCGGCCTGGAAATGACGCAGAATGCCATGCACCTTTCCTGGAGCGCGGACGAAGTGGATGCCCGCCTGCACCGGATCATGGGCAGCATCCACGAACAGTGCGTCCTCCACGGCCGGGAGGGTGATTATGTCAATTACGTGAAAGGCGCCAATATCGCCGGTTTCATGAAAGTGGCCCGTGCGATGATGGCGCAGGGGATTGTGTAAATCCCGCGGAGGCGTCCTTCCCGCCGGTTAGTGTGGTCTGTATTTTTCCGTCTCCGGCAATCTTTTTTGCAGTTCGGCAATGCGGTTGGAGTCGCTTGGATGCGTACTCAGCACTTCCGGGGGAGCGCCTTTGTTGCCCTCAGCCATACGTTGCCAGAAGCCGACGGCCTTCTGCGGATCATAGCCTGCCATGGTCATCAGGATCAAACCCATGTAGTCGGCTTCGTATTCGTGTTTGCGCGAATAGGGTAGCATCACTCCATACTTGGTGCTCAGTCCGAAGACCGTGTTCCCGAGCATCTGCACCGCCTCCGATTTCCTGTTCAGCGTCTCGTGGAGGATAGCCGCCCCATACTGCGCCACCACTTCCTGGCTCATGCGTTCGTTGCTGTGTTTGGCAATGGCATGAGCCACTTCGTGACCGAGCACCACCGCCAGTTCGTCGTCCGACGGGGCAAGCGGCAGCAGCCCTTCGTACACCACGATCTTGCCCCCGGGCATGCAAAATGCATTTGCCTGACTGTCTTTCACAAGATTAAATTCCCATTTCAAACCGGCGATTTCACTTTCCAGCCCGTTTTGCCTCAAATAGTCTTCCGTCGCGGCCGCAATCCGTTTTCCGACCCGTACCACGGTAGCCGTCTTCACCTTGTCGGCAGACAGGGACGCACTCTTGATAAAATCGGAATATTGCACCATGCTGGCGGAAACAATTTCCGAATCCGGCAACAGTAACATCTGCTTCCGGCCCGTCAGGGGAACCGTACTGCATGCATACAGCAGCCAAACGGCCATACCGCAGCCCGCAATCTTTTTCACATTATGTATCATCATGTCTTTTATTTATCTGAATATCTGTTCTCTTCCCGTTTCTTTTTGCGGCAAAGATATGAAATATATCCATATCCTTTCCCTTTTGATAAAATCGGCTGGAGAAAAGGTCGAACCGTTTTTTGCCCGTTCAGTCAAGGATTGTTCTGTACCCGGTTCGGGTGCGTTTTCCTGCTCTGCGCCTATTTTTTTTTGATTTGTTGCGATAATGTGCGTACTTTTACTCAATCTTTCGAGAGGCGATTAAGCCGGGCCGAAAGATCAACATGATATTTAATGTATAACGGTAGAAAAATGGATAGCATTGTAATTATTCCGACTTACAACGAGAAGGAAAACATTGAGAATATCATCCGGGCGGTATTCGGGCTGGAAAAAGTATTTCACGTCCTGATTGTAGACGACGGTTCGCCCGACGGCACGGCGACCATCGTGAAGGCGTTGCAGCAGGAGTTCCCGGAGCGTCTTTTCCTGGTGGAACGGGCGGGCAAGCAAGGCTTGGGAACGGCCTATATCTGCGGGTTCAAGTGGTCTGTCGCGCACGGATATGACTATATCTTCGAGATGGACGCCGATTTCAGTCACGACCCGAAAGACCTGCCGCGTCTTTATGCCGCCTGCAAAGACGGGGGTGCGGACGTGGCTGTCGGGTCGCGCTACTGCGGGGGCGTGAATGTGGTGAACTGGCCCCTGGGACGGGTGCTGATGTCATACGGCGCTTCCGTATACGTACGCCTGGTGACGGGCATGAAAATACGCGATACGACCGCCGGCTTCAAGTGCTATCGCAGAGAGGTGCTGGAAACCGTCGAGCTGGACAAAATTCATTTCAAGGGGTATGCCTTTCAGATTGAGATGAAATTTACGGCGCGCAAATGCGGTTTCAAGATTGTGGAAGTACCGATTATCTTCGTCAATCGCGTGCTTGGCACCTCCAAAATGAATTCTTCCATTTTCGGGGAAGCCCTGTTTGGCGTGTTGAAACTGAAATGGTGGAGTTTTTCGCGTAAATATCCGAAAAAGAAAGAATAGACGGATGAACACGCTGATCGGAAACGCACAGATCATCAACGAAGGGCGTACCTTTACGGGGTCGGTACTGATTTCGGGGAAATACATTGCAGCCGTCCGTGAAGGCGAAATGCAGCCGGAGGCCGGTGTTCAATTCGTGGACGCACGCGGAAAATGGCTCCTGCCGGGCGTCATTGATGACCAGGTACATTTCCGGGAACCGGGACTGACGCACAAAGGGTCGCTGGCCACTGAAAGCCGCGCGGCAGTGGCCGGTGGCGTAACTTCCTACATGGACATGCCCAATACGAATCCGCAAACAACCGCGACGGAACAGCTGGAGTGGAAATTCCGGCGTGCAGCCGAAGTCTCGTCGGCCAACTACTCCTTTTTTTTCGGAGGGACAAACAACAACCTGGCGGAACTTCGCCGGCTTGACCGCACACGTATCCCCGGTCTGAAACTCTTTTTGGGATCGTCCACCGGAAACATGCTGGTAGACAATCCGGAGACCCTGCGCCGGATCTTTTCCGAGACAGACCTGCGGATAGCCGTTCATGCAGAAAAAGAAGAAATCATCCGGCGCAACCGGGCTTATTATCTGAATGTGTGCGGTAGCAAGGCGCCGGATATTTCGTTCCATCCCCGCATCCGGAGCGAAGAAGCCTGTTATGCCTCCTCGGCCGGAGCGGTGGAACTGGCTGTGTCGCTGGGTGCGCGGCTACACCTCCTGCACCTCTCCACGGCAAAGGAATTAAGCCTGCTGAGTAACCGGATTCCCCTGCGGGAGAAACAGATTACCGGAGAAGTCTGCGTTCATCACCTCTGGTTTTCCGATGAAGATTACGCGACGCTGGGCAACCGCATCAAGTGGAATCCGGCCATCAAGACGGCTGCTGACCGCTCCGCCCTGCGCGCTGCCCTGAACGACAACACAATGGACATCGTAGCTACCGATCATGCGCCTCACCTCATGGCCGAGAAAGCGGGCGACTGCCTGACGGCAGCATCCGGCGGCCCGATGGTACAGCATTCGCTTGTCGCCATGCTCGAACTGGCTTTGCAGGGCGTATTTACGAAGGAAAAAGTGGTGGAAAAGATGGCGCATCATCCGGCCGACCTGTTCCGTATCGACCGGAGGGGTTATATCCGCCCCGGCTATTATGCCGATCTGGTATTGATTGATCCGCAGGACACGTGGACAGTGTCCTGCGAAAACCTGCTATATAAATGTAAATGGTCTCCGCTGGAGGGGCAGGTATTTCATACCCGGGTATGGAAAACATTCGTTAACGGACAGCCTGTTTATGCCGACGGTCGGGTGAATGACAGCGTACGCGGAATGGCGTTAAAATATGTATGACGGGAAAATAATGCGATTATGATGAAAAAAACGGCCTTTTTGAGGGAAAAAGGCCGAAAACATGTTTTATAATATAAGTTTTCATTTGATAATTAACATTTGGGTTGCCTATCTTTGTGGCGATAACCAAAACAATCTTTTTGCCTTAAAGACTAAGACCTGCTAAAACCTAATAAAGCAGCCTTTGAGAAAAGGCTGCTCTTTTTTGTCCGTCCGGCACGGGTGTTGCGGGAGAAAAAGCGGGTTTCTGCCCCGTGCGCGAAATACAAAAACAGCAGGAAAGAACAGCGAGGCCGGATGCCCCCGTTCGCCAAAAGATACTTTAACCATTTAACAGTATGTCCTGTGGGAAAATAGCCGTACCTTTGCATGGCTGAATAAGTAAAATGCGAATGAGTACTTATGCTGGGTTTGGTTGGTAAAGGTGTTATTATCGGCATATTAGTCTCCGCCCCAATGGGGCCAAGCGGGATTTTGTGTATTCAACGGACGTTGAGTAAAAGCCGTTGGCACGGGTTTGTTTCCGGGTTGGGGGCGACCCTTTCCGACATGATCTACGCCGTGATTACGTGTCTGTTTATGGGCCTGATCGTCAATTTTGTGGAAACGCACCTGTATTGGCTCCAGTTGTGGGGCAGTATCGTACTGGGCATTTTCGGCCTGTATATCTTTCGAAGCAATCCGGTCAAAAGCCTCCGGAAAAAAAGGGAAGCTAAAATGTCGTTTGCACATGATTTCGTGACCGCATTTCTGCTTACATTCAGCAATATCCTGATCGTCCTTTTGTATATCGCGCTCTTTGCCCGCCTTTCCTTTATCCTGCCCGACCATTCGGTGTGGCAGATCCTGGACGGACTGTGCGGCATCGCGCTGGGCGCCGCGCTGTGGTGGTTCGTGCTCACGAGCCTGGTGGCGAAGATGCGGCGATGGTTCAACATCCGCAGCATCCGCGTACTGAACCGGATTTCCGGCGGAATAATCATCGCGCTGGCGCTGATCGGTATTTTCCAGTCATGCTTCCCGGTGCAGGGCGCGCAACTGACCCGAAAGACAGTTGATACAGGCATCAAATATTTGCATATCTCGAATATTCCCTCTAATTTTGACCGTTTTTTCGAAAAAACAAGTACAGATATGAGAGTACCGGAGAATTATTACGATGAAATTTTTGAATTTAACGGGCAGTGGGGTGTCGCATCCAGATGCGGACTGAAACTGTCGGATACGGACGGGCTGTTGACGGTCGTCGTCACGGAACTGTATCAGGACAACCCCGGCACGTCCATTACCTATGCAGGCTATTCGCTGGCCTGTCAGATATGCGAACGCAAGGGGTTGCAACTGAACCGGATACGGTATATCGAGTGCAATCCGGATACACATTCCAAACTGTCTTTCTACGACGAAGCTTGTTTTGAAGTGACCTTTCCCGAGGCAGAAGGCGCGTCCGGGCGGCCGCAGTACCGCCAGCTTTCCGGCGAAGAGGTGAAGGCGCTGTTCACCTAACCGGCATCCGGATGAGACAGACAGCATCGACCGTTCCGGCTGAGTTTCCGGGCAAACAGGGAATGTATGGAAACGTGTTTTGACGATCTGCGTCCCTACGGTCAGCCGGAAATCGCCCCCGCCATGCGGCGGATTGCCGACAGTGAATACCTGCCGGCCATGGCCGCGTTTGTTTTCCCGGAAAAAACGGTCGGCGAAGTCCGGCACATCCTGGCAGACATTCGGACAACAGACGAATTTCAGTCCCGGATCATGCGCCACTTCATTCAGGAAGTCATCCGCCGCTCCGTCGACTCCTTCGTCTGCGACGGACTGGAACACCTGGACCCGGACAGAAGATACCTCTTCATCTCCAACCACCGCGACATCGTGCTGGATTCTTCCCTGCTACAGGCGGTTTTTCACATGCACGGATTCCGGACGACGGAGATCACCTTCGGCAGCAACCTGATGTATTCGCCGCTGGTGGTCGACATCGGGAAGTCCAACAAAATGTTCACCGTCTTCCGCGGGGGCAGTCCGCGCGATTTCTACCGCAACTCCATGCACCTCTCCGAATACATCCGCCATACCGTTACCCGGAAAGGAGAATCGGTCTGGACGGCGCAACGGAACGGGCGGACCAAGGACGGGAACGACGCGACCGACCAGGGACTTGTCAAAATGCTCTGCATGAGCGGCGGCAGCGACCTGCCCCGTTCCATTCATGAACTGCACCCCGTGCCGGTAGCCATTTCCTACCGGATTGAACCGTGCGACATCCTGAAGACGCGGGAGCTTTACCTCTCGCGCGGTAACCGGAAATACGTGAAACAGCCGGACGAAGACCTGACGAGCATCCTGACCGGCATCATGCAGCCGAAGGGAGACATTCGCATCTGCATCTGCGACCCCCTTCGCGAGGATGAATTGAGGGCGATCAGGTATCAGTATCCCAACGAATTTCACAAGTCGGTGGCATCCCTGATCGATCGGCGCATCGCTTGCAACTACAAACTGTATGCCAGCAATTACATTGCGCACGACCTCCGTTCGGGACGCGACACGTATGCCGCACACTACACGCCGGAAGAAAAGGCCCGGTTCCTTGCTCGCTGCGAGCAGATGCTCCGGCAGATCAGGGGTGACGGGCAGGTATTAAGGTCCATCTTCCTGGGCATTTATGCCAATTCCGTGGACAATCGGGAAAAAAACGGAAATTAGGCCGTTTATACGTTGCGCGGGAAAACAGGGGTCACCCGTAACACCCTGTGTCAGAAAAAGCCGTCGCACGTTCCGCGTATGGCATGGCCTGTTTCTCCGGTGTATGCGGCGGGACTTCACCGGAACTTCCTGTCATCTTCGGGCAAAAGAACCTCATTTCCACCTCCTTTTAATAACAAAACAACCTCAGCAGGCAAGCAAATGATATATACAGGCGGACCTCATTACCTCCTTATCCCCTGCGGTGACAAAGAATAAGGTAATGAGGTTTTGCCGGAGGGTTCATGCCTGCCCGCTACTGAGGTTGTTTTGTTATTAAAAGGAGGTGGAAATGAGGTTGTCTGGTGGAAACTGAACCGTTCGGCGGGTTCGGATGGCATCGTTCCTGCAGGTGTGATGCCGGCGTTTCTGTGCCGGCATCACGGCCTGCAGGAGTAGTGTATACAGGGAGATGGCACGTCCGAAACGTCCGCTCCCGAAGCGTCACGAATTCAGGTAGTGAAAGAAGGAATAGCCGTTCATGATACCTGTTCTCAATATGACGCCGCAGGCGATCAGTGCAATCATCCAGAGGATGACCAGCCCCCACTTGAAACCGGAAGACATCGGTTTTATTTTGAACAGTTTGATGCAAAACAGATATATCAGCGCCACCAGGGGAATGCCCAGGAGCAGGACGCCTCCGATACTGAGTATCACCGACAGGTATTCAGGCAGATAACTAAAAAATTCGATGTTTTCGCCCAGCCAGGGGATTCCGACAAAAAGGGTGCCGATGCCTCCCGCAATCAGCGCGAAGGCGACAACCAGCAGCACAAATACGATCAGCAGCAGGAACGGGATCAGGATAATGCCTGTCAGGGCAATGCCGATTTTCAGGATAATGCCGATGGCCGAGACGATGAAATCCGCTATCTTTTGCAGGGTCGACCGCGGCTTGTCGGAGCGCAGGTAGCCGTTGACCTGATGCGAAACCTTTTCGAAACTGTCCGTTACCGTTCGGCCGATATTGGTCAGATTGACGTTTTCGCCGCGCATGATCAGCCTGTCGGCGGCCGTCCGGGCTTTCGGGACGCATAGCCACAGAATCAGGTAGATAATCAGCATGGAGGGGGGCGGAAGCGGCAGGAAAAAGAGGACGACCCAGAGCAGTCGCACCACCGTCACGTCGCATCCGAAATAGGCGGCAAGTCCGCTTGCCACGCCTCCCAACATGCAGTCGTCCGGATCGCGCATCAGCCTTTTTTTTACTTTGGTGGCCGGTTCCGAAAAGACGGTGTTTCTTTTTTCTTCCACATGAGGCTCCTTGCCGTCGCCGGCAAAAATCTCTTCCGGCTTCCCCATCCGCCGGACCACCTCTTCCACATGCTCGATGCTGATCACCTGGAAACCAAGCTTGATCCGTTCGTGCAGCAGTTCCGAGATACGGGCCTCAAAATCGTTCATGATCTCGTCCGAACCTTCCTCGCGGCTGAAGTGGATGCGAAGGTTGGAAAGATAATTCTCCAGCAACTGGTATGCGTCTTCGTCTATGTGGAAAACGATACCGCCCAGATTGACAGTCAATGTTTTTTTCATCTTGATATAATTAATAATTGTTCGTAATGTGGTTGATCGTGTCGTTTAATTCCTGCCAGGAGGCTTCCAGTTCTTTCAGGAATGCAGCGCCTCCTTCCGTCAGACGGTAGTATTTACGCGGCGGCCCCTGCGTCGATTCCACCCACTGATAGTTCAGCAGTCCGCTGTTCTTCAAACGGGTAAGCAGCGGATACAGCGTACCCTCCACAACAATCAACCGGGCAGCCTGCAACTTCTGAATAATATCGGAAGTATAGGACGGTTCTTTTTCAAGCAGCAAAAGGATGCAATACTCCAGTATGCCCTTTCGCATTTGCGATTTTACATTTTCTACATTCATAGGTGTAATTTTTATATGTCGCTACAAAAGTAGGTAATATATTTATACCATGCAATACATGCTACTGCATTTTATATTTGATTAACGGCTCCGGTCGGAGCGTGAAGGAGGGTGAATAGCTGGTGGTAAAGGAGATAAAACCGGAACAGTCATTCGGCGCTTCCCTGTTATTTCCGGAAGGGGAGAGGACCAACATAGGGTCACCCGTAAAACCCTGTGTCTGAAAAAGCCGGT
>JAIRXI010000122.1 GCA_031268395.1 Tannerella sp.
TGGTACAAATGTAGCACTTTTTCAGCTTGCGTCACCCATTTCGGTGATGCAAAATTCATAAATATCAGAATAGCAGCTAATTGCGAAATTTGACTTTTGGAAGTGTCAAAGTCAGGAGACGGGCAGTTGGAGCGCAGGAACGAACGTATCCTTTATCTGGAACGTCAGCTGTTCGGTCGCCGTTCCGGGAAACGCCTTCCCGACAACCTTCAGGGTCAACTGTCTCTGTTCGATCCTATGCAGGGAAGCCCCTCTTTGCAAGAGGAGAAAGGCCTGTTATCTTCTTTGGCGGAAGAAATAAGCCGTAAGGCAGAGCAACGCCGCGCAAATACAAGACGGCGGATTTGGGATGCTTACTTTCATCCGCGTGAAACAAAAAAGAGGAAGATGTCCCTGGACACCACCCTCTTTTTTCCGCAAGCGGAATGCGGTTTGATGCTCTCCGCCTATCCCAAGAACCCCAGTAGAATACCGGCGGCAACAGCCGAACCGATGACACCGGCCACATTCGGCCCCATAGCGTGCATCAGCAGGTAGTTGGTCGAGTCGTATTCCACGCCCACAATTTGTGAGATGCGTGCCGAATCCGGTACGGCTGATACACCTGCATTTCCAATGAGGGGATTGATTTTGTTGCCTTCCCGCAGGAACAAGTTGAAGAACTTCACGAACAGGACGCCGGCACATGTGGCTATTACAAACGACAGCGCTCCGAGGCCGAAGATCATGAGTGAATTGACGGTTATGAACTGGGTAGCCTGTGTAGAGGCGCCCACGGTGATGCCCAGCAGGATGGTGATGGTGTCGATCAGCGGGCCGCGGGCGGTTTCGGCCAGGCGACGCGTCACGCCGCTTTCCTTAATCAGGTTGCCGAAGAACAGCATCCCCAGCAGCGGCAGTCCCGACGGTACCAGGAAGCAGGTCAGCAGCAGTCCGACAATGGGGAAGACGATCTTCTCGGTCGACGAAACGACGCGGGGTGACTTCATCCTGATCAGCCGCTCCTTATGGGTTGTCAGCAGCCGCATGAAGGGTGGCTGGATGATGGGTACCAGCGCCATGTAGGAATAGGCCGACACGGCGATCGCTCCCATCAGGTTCGGAGCCAGTTTGGAGGAGAGGAAGATGGCCGTCGGGCCGTCGGCGCCGCCAATGATGCCGATGGCGGCGGCCTGATCCGGTTCGAAGCCCATCTGCAGGGCAATGATGTAAGCACCGAAAATGCCAAACTGCGCCGCGGCGCCGATAAGCATCAGTTTCGGGTTGGAGATGAGCGCCGAGAAGTCGGTCATGGCGCCGATGCCCAGGAAGATGAGCGGCGGATACCAGCCCGAGGTGACGCCCTGGTACAGGATGTTGAATACGGATCCTTCTTCGTAGATACCCAGTTGCAGTCCGGCGTCCTTGAAGGGGATATTGCCTATCAGGATGCCGAAGCCGATGGGCACGAGCAGCATCGGTTCAAATTCGTATTTGATGGCCATGAAGATGAAGAGCACTCCGACGAAGATCATCACGAAATGCCCGACCGTAGCGTTGTAGAATCCCGTGTAGGTGAGGAACAGCTGGAGGTTCTCGGCGAGAAACGATAAAAAACTCTCTTGCATGATTTCGTCGCGTTAATTGATGACTACCAGTACGGCTCCTTCGAGGATGGACTCGCCCTTTTCGACCTTGATTTCCGTGACTTTTCCCGCAAATTCGGAGGCGATGGTATTTTCCATCTTCATGGCCTCGAGGACGAGCAGTTTCTGTCCCTTCTTCACTTCGTCCCCGACCTTGCAGTCAATGCTCAGGATAATGCCGGGCAGGGGCGACTTGACCACGCCTTTTCCTCCGCCGCCGGCCGGACGCAATACGACCGGCGCGCCGGCCGACGTGGTTGGCGCCTGCGCCGGGCGTTTGATGGTGACCACGTGTTTCTTGGCCGGCCTGTCCATCAGCACCCTGTACGGTGTGCCGTTGACTTCCACTTCGGCAACGGTATCTTCTATCTTGTGTACCGTAACGCTGTATATACTTCCGTTGATTGTATATTTGAATTGTTTCATCTGATGATTTATTATAATAAAGGATTATTTTCTGACAGGTTCTCTCAGACCGTAGATTTTCGAACTCCACGGCGAGTAGTGGCGCGCCACCTTGCGGATGGTAAGTACCGTATTTTCCAGATCGTGGACGTCTTCCTCCGTTGTTTCGTAGAGCGCCGCGGCAATGGCGGCAAGCACTTCGCCCGCTTCCGGTTCGCCGTGTTTCGCTTCGCCGTCCTCGCTCGCCTTCATCGAACGGCGCCGACTGGCCTTGATCGCCGTCTGCCCGATGTACTTGAAGGAGAGGTAGAGAAGGATTAGCCCGATGAAGACGACGGCCATGGCCGTGACGGTCATGCCTACGCCCCAGGAGTCGTTCTTCTGGAAACTTTCGATTTTCTCGTTCGAGTCAAGGATTTTGTTGTTGCTGCTCGGCGTCACCATCGCGAGGCTTTCCCACTGACCGGTGGCGTCGACTGTCAGTCCATAGCTGATGTCCGCACGCTGTCCGGCGGGGACAACGATTTCGTCAATCAGCGTCCTGCCGTCGGTATCGTAGAACGCCAGGTAGTTTTCTCCGGCGGGATTCAACTTAAAGTTTACGTGAAACGTGCCTCGCGTGGCTTTGTCGTCGGCCCAGAAGAGCACATGCTGGCGCGGCGGAATCTTGGTCTGCACGTCGCCTTTGGGGATCATGTACTTGCGCGGGTTGTTCCGGTCGTCTGTCAGGAAGCAGCCGCCGATATTGACCGTGCCCCATGACATGTTGAACAGTTCGACCCATCCGTTGTGCACGCCGTAGTCGTCCACAAAATTACTCTCGTTGACGACCAGCACTTCGTTGAAACGCATGTTGGCCGTTCGCTGTCCCTGCGCCGCAAAGGCGCAGGCAAATACCAGCAACAGGACGATTCCTGCTCCTGTTCCTTTTCTGTTTCCGTTCATAGTGCAGTCCGGTTAGAGTGGAATATTGCCGTGCTTTTTCGCCGGGTTCGTCAGTTTCTTTGTCTGCAGCTGCTGCAGGGCGCGGGTAACGCGGAAACGCGTATTGCGCGGTTCGATCACATCATCAATATAGCCGTATCTGGCCGCATTATAGGGATTGGCAAACAGCTTGTCGTATTCGCTTACTTTCTCGGCCATCAACGCCGTCGGGTTGGCTGAATCCTTGAGTTCCCTGGCATACAGCACTTCGGCTGCGCCCGCACCGCCCATGACAGCGATTTCGGCCGTCGGCCAGGCGTAGTTCAGATCGCCGCGCAGTTGCTTGCAGCTCATCACGATGTGCGAACCGCCGTAGGACTTGCGCAGCGTTACGGTCACTTTCGGCACCGTCGCTTCGCCGTAAGCATAGAGCAGTTTTGCGCCGTGCAGGATGACGCCGTTGTATTCCTGCCCTGTTCCGGGAAGGAAACCCGGTACGTCGACCAGCGTCACCAGCGGGATGTTGAATGCGTCGCAGAAGCGTACGAACCGTGCACCTTTGCGTGATGCGTTGCAGTCCAGCACGCCGGCCAGGTATTTCGGCTGGTTGGCGACAATGCCCACAGACTGCCCGTTGAAACGGGCAAAGCCGATGATGATGTTCTTGGCATAGTCCTGCTGGACTTCAAAAAATTCGTTGTTGTCGACGATCGTGCCGATCACTTCGTACATGTCGTAGGCCTGGGTGGCGCTGTCGGGAATGATTTCGTTCAGGACGTCGTCCAGCCGGTCGATCGGGTCGGTACATTCCACAAAAGGCGCTTCCTCGAGGTTGTTTTGCGGGATGTAACTGAGCAGCTTGCGAATCATGGCCAGCCCTTCTTCCTCTGTTTTGGAGGTGAAGTGGGTGACGCCCGACTTGGTCGAGTGTATGCTTGCTCCGCCCAGGTTTTCCTGGTCGACGTCTTCGCCGGTCACGGACTTGACGACTTTCGGGCCTGTCAGAAACATGTAGGATGTCCCTTCCGTCATCAGCGTAAAGTCGGTCAGCGCCGGGGAATACACGGCGCCGCCGGCACACGGGCCGAAGATGCCTGAGATTTGCGGAATCACGCCGGAGGCCAGGATATTGCGCTGGAAAATCTCCGAATAGCCGGCCAGGGCATTGATGCCTTCTTGAATGCGTGCACCGCCCGAATCGTTGATGCCGATACAGGGGGCACCCATCTTCATGGCCATGTCCATCACCTTGCAGATTTTCTGTGCCATGGTTTCCGACAGCGATCCGCCGAATACGGTGAAATCCTGTGCGAAGATATAGACCAGCCGTCCGTCGATCGTGCCGCTGCCGGTCACCACGCCGTCACCCAGAAAGATTTTCTTATCCTGTCCGAAATTCGTGCAGCGGTGTTTCACGAACATGTCCATTTCCTCGAAACTGCCTTCGTCCAGCAGCATGGAAATACGTTCGCGTGCGGTATATTTGCCGCGTTCGTGCTGTTTGTCGATGGCTTTTTCGCCGCCACCCAGCCGCGCCTGATCGCGCAAGGCAATCAGTTCCCTTACTTTTTCAAGTTGATTACTCATTATATGTAATTTAATATGGGTCTTTGATTATTTCTCTCCCGACATGCAGAGTTCCGTCAATACGCTGCCCGTCGATTTCGGATGTAAAAATGCTATGCTCAGGCCTTCCGCTCCGCCGCGGGGCGCCTTGTCTATCAATTGCACGCCTTTCGATGAGGCTTCGTCCAATGCGGATCGTACGGAAGGAACGGCAAATGCAATGTGGTGGATGCCTTCGCCTCTCTTCTCGATAAACTTCGCAATCGTGCTCTCTTCGCTTGTCGGCTCCAACAGCTCGAGCTTGGTCTGTCCTATCTTAAAAAAGGCTGTTTTCACATGCTGGTCGGCTACTACTTCGATGCCGTAGCACTTCAAGCCCAACACGTTTTCATAATAAGGCAAATGAGCATCAATGCTTTTTACGGCAATGCCCAAATGCTCGATGTGAGATATCTCCATTATTTTTATCTTTAAAAATGTAACTGAATTTCGGCGGCAAAGGTAGAGAAAATTATCATGTAACCGTCTTATCAGACAACAAATATGCCAGTTAATAATACATAACCCCATAAATTACCATAAAATCGTTGTCCGGAAACCGATTCGGACTGCAATAAATTTGTATCTTTGCGCCGCTTTTAGAGACCTGTCGCTGTGTGATGGGAAATTAGGAAGCAAAACTAATTTTGAGTAACACGAATTTTGAAGAAAAATGAATACGTTTCAATTGGAAGCAACACCGAGAGATGTTGCAGGTAAGAAGGCTACCAAAGCCGTTCGTAAAAACGGATTAATCCCGGCCATCCTGTATGGCCGGGCGCCGGTGGAACTGCCTTATACGGGCGAGTTGGGTTCCGGCGAAAAAATAGTGGGACTTGGCGACAACAAGGCCGTCGTTGTGACGGATCTTACGGTTACTAAGGAAAGTGTGCGCAATCTGATTTACACTCCGAACATTTATGTGATAGAGTTGACGGTCAGGGGAGGGCGGGCTGTGAAGGCCATTTTGAAAGATATTCAGTTTCACCCGGTCACCGATGCCGTTCTGCACATTGATTTCCTGGAGGTGTTTGAAGACAAACCCATCGTAATGGAAGTGCCGGTTGCGCTGGAAGGTCATGCCGAGGGCGTCAAGGCCGGCGGCAAGTTGAACCTGGAATTACGTAAGTTGCGCGTCAAGGCGCTGTACGGCGGAATTCCGGAGAGACTGGTTATCAACGTCGACAAACTGGGATTGGGCAAGGCCGTTAAAGTGGGCGACTTGCAGTATGACAATCTGGAACTGGTCAATGCAAAGAATGCCGTAGTATGCGCCGTAAAACTGACGCGTGCCGCCCGCGGCATGGAAGCCGCTGCCTCGGCAACCCAGTCTTCATAGAAGAGAAGACGGCTGTTTCGGCGTAATTAATAAGCGTGAGATGGAGGACAAGCCTTTGGGCGGATCCTCCATCTTTATATTTGGGTGATGTGTAATAAATAACCTGTATCCGTTTTCCGGGAGGTCGTGTTTCTTCTCTCCGTAATCAAATCGAAATCGTCGTTAAACTGTAAATCCGACGCGGAGCTAAAGCAAACAAAGATGTTTGCTATTTATATCGCATCACTTGACCGGCAGGAAAAGAATTGAGAAGTCATGAAGTTTTTAATTGTAGGTTTGGGAAATATCGGTTCGGAATATTGGGGTACGCGCCACAATATTGGTTTCCGGGTAGTAAACGCAGTGGCGGAAGAGGCGGACGTTCCTTATGCGGAGGAACGTTACGGCGCCGTGGCGCGACTGCGGGTGAAAAGTGCGGAACTGACGCTCCTGAAACCGAATACGTTTATGAATCTGAGTGGCCATGTGGTGCGTTACTGGCTGCAAAAGGAAAACCTTGCCCCGGCACAACTGCTGGTGGTGGCAGACGACCTTTCGCTGCCCTTCGGGTCGTTGCGCCTGAAACCCAAAGGTAGCCACGGCGGACACAACGGCTTGCGCAGTATCGAAGA
>JAIRXI010000170.1 GCA_031268395.1 Tannerella sp.
CCGTATCCGCTCCGGAGTATGTCGGTCGCGTTCGTCCACACCTACATTCCGGTCGCGTGAAACTTCAATCTGATTGACCCGAATGACCGTGTTCAAGGTCAAAAACCGGTGTCCCATCAGTTCGGCAGGCGCCTGCATACGCAGCGACTGCCCTTGTACAGTATGCAATATACATACGCTTGTCAAAACAAAACAAATTTTTTTAATGGTATTCATATACATATCTTTTAAATAAACTTTAAATTTCTTCCGCTGGCGCGGGGGTGGGGCGCGGGGGGGGGTTGGTTTGTGTATGTTGTATTTTTTTACTCATATCGTTTGTTGTTCCGGGACGGCACGGGCTGCAAGCCCGCGCCAGCGGTGTCGTCCCAATGTCCGAGCGAGGGTCATTACAGCGCCGGTTCTCCAAACTTTTGCTGCCGCTGCTCGACTTCTTTCAGTTTAATTGCGTTCAACTCTTTTTGCAAACGTTCGATTTCACGCCTGGCGTCGTCGGCGCCGAGTGATTTATTTTCAGCCGTAACCGTTTGAGCAGGTATTGCAGCCGCCTCGTCCGGATTATAAATGGATGGCGTCGCTGCGGGAACCGTTTCAAACTCAAGTTCGGCAGTTGTCGGCGTCTGCGAACCTTCAAACAGAACGGAAGCCGTCACTTTGACCTTGCCGGATTTAAGCGTCGACTGTACGAGGGCGGCAGCCGTACCCCAGCGCACAGGGGCGGGATTGGCTATGACGCCCGCATCGCCCAACAGGCGTCCTTCGCCTTCGATGCGGAACTTTACAAAATAATTGTTCAGTCGCTTGATATTCCCGTTCCGGTCTTCGACAGCCGCCACGATGGTGACAACATCGCAACCGCTGGCTTCCATATTCATCTGTTCGTTGTCGAGCCAAAGCCGCAGTTTTTCGGGACGGCGCGCCGGATACACTTTGTGGGACGCCACTACCTGTCCGTCGACCAACCCTTCCGCCAGCAGCCAGGAGTTTTCTTCGGAAGACGGTTTTACATCCTTCATGAAGTCGAACACATCGCGGAAGACGATGACGGGCGAAAACAATCCCTTCCCGCCTTTGCTGTACGTGTATGTTTTCCCGTTTTTGGACAGGCGCACTTCGTCGCAATTGGAATAGACCGTCACATCCTTGCCGGAGAACGGCGTCATTTCGTGGGCAATAAAGACCATCGGACCGCTACCCGGCAGTCCGTTTTTTGTCGCGGGGCGCTGTGCCATGAACATATAGTATGAAAATTTCGGTTGCCTGAAAGCATCCATGATTCCACCGTAAAACGGGTCGGGATGATATCCTCGCTGATGGTCGAACGAGTGCCACAGGGCGCCGCCTACGTGTTGCGGCACAGTCCGGAAAAAAGATTCATAACTCACGTATGGATACGGAGGAGCGGCATAGTGTTGCGCCTGTATCAGCATCGGCTGTTCACCCCAGTTCCGTGCGGCGCGGCTGGGCGAATTGTGCGAGTCCCAGTTGTCTACATTGTCGCCCCATTCGCGGGTGAAATAAGTCTTGGTAGAATCCGGATACGGGTCTGCCGCTTCGTCCCGTCCCTGTTCGCCGGGAATCCGCGGATGCGCAAAAAGTACCCGGAAATGTTCATTTCCGATTGCCTGAGCATCACAGGCAGAATAACAGTACGGATACGGATATTCACTGTCTACACACATCTTGGCATTTTTAGCAAATTCCGCCGGATAATAGGTCTCGTTCAATATCGGTTCCCATAACCAGACCGAAGGATGATTGCGGTCGCGGCGGACGATGTTGCGTATATCCGCATATACTCTTTGTCCGAAGACGGGCGCGTCGCTCCAGAAATGCCAGCCGGGCGTATTGACGATGACGAAGACGCCCAGTTCATCACAAGCGTCCATGAATGAGGGGTCTTGCGGATAGTGTGCGTTGCGGATTATATTGACTCCGGCTTCTTTCAGCTTCAGGACGTCACGCCGGTGGAGGCTGTTCGGGAGGGCATTGCCGACAATGGCGAAATCCTGATGACGGTTTACGCCCATCAACGGTTTTCCGTATGGCTTGCCGTTCAGACGGAAGCCGTCTTTCCCTTTAAATTCGAGACTGCGGATACCGATGCGTTGCCGGTAACCGTCCACAATCCTGCCGCTTTTATCAAGCACTCGCACCTGCAAATCGTACAGGACAGGCGACTCAGGATACCAGAGTTGAGGGTTTTTTACCGGTATTTTGCCGGAAGCTGTCTCGGCTTTATCCGCCCGTATCCGAACGGGAACGTCCAGTTGAGCGACCGGCGTGCCGTCCTGTTGCACGAGTTTGTATTCCACCGTTCCGGCAAAGACGCTCTTTTCGGCGTTGCGTACATGGGTTTTCAGTAATACCTCGGCTGAGGTCTCGGATACTTTGTCGTATGCGACGAACAGTCCGCCTCCTGCCGTTTCGTTCTCATAATTGGGATCGGTGATGAAGATGTTATTGTGCGCAATCAGCCGGCAATCCCGGTAAATCCCTCCGAAATAGGTGAAATCCAATACGCTTTGCTGTGTTCCGGGAGGATAGGAAGAATCGTCGCTGTTGTCCGCCCATACGGCGACAACGTTGTCGGCATCCCGGTCGACGGATTCCGTTATGTCGACTATCACGGGAGTATATCCGCCAAAATGTTCGGTCAGCAGTTTTCCGTTTACGAAAACTTTGCATTTTCCCATGACTGCCTCAAAATGCAGAAACAAGCGCTTATCTTTCAGCGCGGACGGCAAGGTGAAATGTTTCCGGTACCAGACTTCTCCCTGATAATTGATGCAGCCGCTGGCTTCGGCGGGGAGATATTCAATCCCGTGAGGAAGAGACACCGCCACCCAGTTTTTGTCGTCAAAAAATCGGGCTTCGGCATCTGCAACATTACCTTTGTAAAACCTCCACGCCGGATTCATCGAATATACTTCACGTCCGGTTCCGTCCAATGCATAAAAACCGGCAGTCGAATACTCCGGCACGAATGTATCCTGAGCGCTCAAAGCATAGGATACGGCAATAAATAGAATAATTAACAAATGTTTCATTTTCTGTTGTTGTTTTTAAGGGATTCGACGTTTTCAATCACATACCGGTTGTCTCCTTTCGCCGGAATCCGGATGTTGAGCGGGATAGAGTAACCTCTTGCCGGCTGCATTGAAAATAGATAGAATCTTTTTGATTATCGCTGTATAATTAAGTTTTAAATATGATAATGCAAAAGTACATAAAAG
>JAIRXI010000184.1 GCA_031268395.1 Tannerella sp.
CACCGCCCTCTACGGTTCGCGCGGAGCCAACGGCGTGGTGCTTGTCACCACCAAGAAAGGCACAAGCGGCAAAGCCAAAATCTCGGCAGACGTTCGCTGGGGCGTGAACACCATGACCAACAACATGCCCGACCTGGTGCGCGACCCTGCCACTATCTACGAGCACGCATGGCTGCTCACCTACAATACCTACCGCTATGCCGACGGGAAGCCTTACCAGAACAACGGCTATACCAACGCCGTACAAAATCCCCTGCATACGCACGAGGAAGCTGCCCTCTACGCCAGCCAGCATCTGTTCGACTACACAGACACAGGCAACAGCAGCAATTTAACGCGCAACAAGCTGGGCAACTGGCTGCTGTACTCGTTTCCGGGCTGGAACGACCCTAACAACTATCAAACAACCGGAAGTGGCGGTAATGCGTCGGCTACCATGCTGAACAACTTCCTGGTGGGCACGGACGGCAAGCTGAATCCCGCTGCCAAGCTCATGTATAACGATACCTATTACGACGAACTGCTGCAAAGCCGCTTTCGTCAGGAATACAATATCGCTGCCAGCGGGGGTAACGACAGGATGGACTATCACATCTCAATGGGCTTATTGCAAGACCCTTCCTACATCTCTATCTCGGAATTTGAACGCTATACGGGTCGCGCCGTGATCAACGGCAAAGTGACCGACTGGTTTAAGGTGGGCGCCAATGTCAACTATTCGCATCGCCTTACCAGCGGACAAACATCCCGCTATGGCGTGGGCGGCACCGGTCTCTACCAGAATAGAGGTGACGCGCATGAAAACATCTTTGCGGTAGTAAACCGCGTATTACCGATCGTACAAGTATATGCCCGCGACGAAAACGGCAACTATATCTACAATGCAGACGGGTCGAAAAAGACGGTTGCTGCAGAGGGCGACTCTTACTCGCCGCTGGGTCCAACCTCCACTGGAGGCAACAGCAATGATGTACTGTACCGGATGGAGAACGACAAGGCCGAAGTCCTTTCGCGCGACTTGAGCGCCAGAACTTACGCCGAAGTAAAATTCCTGACAGATTTTACCTTTACGACCAACCTGGCCACCGATGCCACCTTTTCGCAGGTCAACAACTACCGGAACGGCGTAATCGGACGGGCGGCCACCTACAATGGTGCGTTGTATAAGCAAAACAGCACGTACGTTAACCTGAACACCCAGCAGTTGCTCAACTGGGGGCACGATTTCGGCAAACATCACGCCGACGCTCTGCTGGGCCATGAGTATAACCAGTACGATTATGACCTCATGCGCTATTCTTCCACGCGTGAATTGATAGCCGGATATGACGCATACGCCAACTTCGTAGGACGCTATGAAAGCGGTATCGGTTATCCCACTCCGGGCGGCGACGCGTCGAAGTTGACCATGGAAAGCTACTTTTCGCGCGCCAACTACATTTACGATGACAAGTACTATGCGAGCGCTTCGCTGCGCCGCGACGGCTCCTCCAAGTTCAAGTATGCGGAAGACCGCTGGGGGACTTTCTGGAGCATTGGCGGAGGATGGCGCTTATCAAGCGAAAAGTTTATACAGGATGCTACCTCCGACTGGCTGAACAACCTGAAAATCCGCGCCAGCTACGGCGTTATCGGCAACCAGAACGGCATCGGAACTTATGGCGGATACCAGACGTGGAGCTATGGCGCGGTTTATCAGACATCAACCTCCGGGACGGGTGTGCCGGATTCCTACACGGTATCGCCGGGCAACTTTGTCAATGAGCATCTAACATGGGAAAATGTGCATACCACCGACATCGGGGTGGAGTTTGACCTGTTCAACCGCGTGCACGGTACCTTTGACTGGTACAACCGCGAAACGGTGAATGCCTTCTACAATAATACCCTGTCCATTGCGGCTGAAGCCTATGCAGGCGCCACTTCCATTACGATGGATAATGCCAAAATCCGGAACCGGGGATTCGAGATTGACGTGAGCGTGGACCTTATCCGCACCAAAGACATCTACTGGTCGGTAGGCGCCAACGGCACTCACTACAACACCATCCTGACCAAGCTGCCCGCCGGACAGGGCAGCGACTTGTATGGCGGCAACAAGTTGGACAATACCGAATACCTGTGCTACCTGCGGGGCGAAGGGAAACCTTACTACAACGTCTTTATGTATAAGTACGAAGGCCCCGACCCGAATACGGGCGTGCCGCTCTATCGCCATACGGTAACGAATGATGACAAGGGCCGGGATGCAAATGGAGTAAGAATTGAAGGCGCTACCGACCATTTCCCGAGCAATGAGGTGGGCGAAGTGATCAAAACGGCCAACTACACCCGCGTTACTCCTGTCGACCGCGTAGAGTTCGGCGACGCCTTACCGGACTGGATCGGCGGCTTCAACACCACCTTCCGCTACAAGAATTTTGATTTCAACGCTGTGTTAAGCTACCAGGTAGGCGGTCTGTACCATCACAGGGAAATGATTTACTTCTACGAATCAGATTTCACGCGTGATGCTGCAAGCCCGATTGCGGCAGATCTGATCGGCAATACCTGGACGCCGGATAACCCGAACGCCAAATTCCCCATCGCCATGTGGAACAATAATAATGCTGCCGCCAATGGTATCGCTGTAGGCAGCAGTGGCCCGCAGCAAACTACCGATTTGACACTTTTTGGCGCCTCCTATTTCAGCGTGAAGAACATCACGCTCGGATACAGCCTGCCTGTGACATGGGCTAAAAGGGCGGGATTGAGCAACCTGAGAGTATACTTGTCGGGCGACAACCTCTACATGCGTAGCGAATACAAGGGCGTTGACCCGCGCATGTCGCTCACCGGAGGAAACGACGTCTCTGCGTTTACCTATCCCTATCTGAGGGTATTCAACTTAGGCGTAAATGTTGAATTTTAATAATCAATTAAAATCTTTAGAATTATGAAACGATATATTTTTGTACTGTCAATTGTACTGTCGGCCATCACCACTTCGTGCGCCGACCTGCTGGAGCAAGAGCCGGCCAATGCCATCACAACGGAGCAAATCAAAAAGATCCTTGAGTCGGGCGATGAGGACCAGGTGGATATTATCTTGGGCGGTATGGCCAATAACCTTCCGTATGCCATTCACCGAACCCTTGGTTATGGCGGGAGCGGGAATGATGCCCGTGTCAACAGTCCCCTGCGGCTGCACTACTACAACAGCTTAGTGGGGTACGACATTGTCTGCGGCGCAGGTGTTTCCGGGTTCGGTTCCGACGCTTATCTTTCGTACACTTCGCGCGAATCGGCCGGCAGCACTCATAACTACTGCTTCTGGTATTTCGGCTGGAGCTGCGTTGTTTCCGCCAATAAATTGCTACAGTACTTGCCGGAAACCCTCAACAGCAGTAAACTGAAGGATTACAAGGCGCGCGCCCTGACGCTCCGTGCATACGGATACAATTTCCTGATGGAAAACTATCGGGACGCTTACAACCCGGCCGGCGAAGGCTTGATGATCTACGACCGGATAGATCCCAGCGGCACCTACAAACCCCTGACATCGGCAAAGGAAACCTACGACTTTATCAAGCAAGATCTTGCCGAAGCCGTGCGCCTGTTTGCCGAATCGGAAATCGGCGATAACAAAGACGGTTATACGGCCGACACGAAAGACATTGATCTGGGCGTAGCCAATTTCGTGCTGGCGCGCGTTTCACTGCTCACCGGCGACTATGCTGCGGCTATCAGCGCCTGCAACGCCATCCTGCCGAAATATCCCGACCTTATTACGGCGGATAATTACGGCGGCAAAAATACCGGAACGGCAGCAGAACCCGAATTTAAGGCGGAAGCAAACGCTCTCATTAAGTTTGGAACGATTAATCCGGAGGTAATTTTTGGCTTCGAGGGAGTAAGCACTTTCCAAAACGTAGTGTACGAGTGGCTGAACACTTTCGGAACAGGCTATGGCGGCGCAAGCTCCAACTGGGGACGCATTGTCAGCGCCTTATACGACGCCATTAATGCCAACGACGTGCGTAAGAGCCTCTTTTTGGATGGTTCTACCACTTTTGATAACTATGCGTATCCGACCTCTCCGGTTACCATACGGACAATCCCCACATACAGCAATCTGAAATTTGCCGCTACCGAGGTAGGAGGAAAGAAGGAACCGACAGACTTGGCTAATCTCGACGTTTGCTACATGCGCACGTCGGAAGTGTTACTGATGAAAGCCGAAGCGCAGGCTCAGAACGGTGACGAAAACGGCGCCAAGGCCACCCTCAACACCCTGCTGGCTGCCCGTACCAAGACGGGCGAAACCGCTTTGACATGCGACAGCTACGGTGGAGCATCAACTGCGCTGGACATGGTGAAACTGCAGTGGCGCATCGAAATGTGGGGCGAAAACGGGCTGGAATACTACAACAACAAGCGCTGGGGCATTACGGTAACCCGCAAGTCGAATGTCACCAACCACTGGGACGAGGCGACCATCACCCCGTCGCAGATGAAGTGGGCGTTCCCGACTGACGAATCCATCTACAATCCCAACTTGCAATGAGGGACGTTTGACAAATGAAAAAGGCCTGCCGGAAGACTTTCCGGCAGACCTTTTTTTTATTTGAAACCGCTGGCACGGACTGCAAGTCCGCGCGATACCGACTCTAACGCAGGATACGTCTGAAAAGCATTGTTCGTCTATAAAAACGGTATGTGGAAACAGGTTCATATTGTTTGCAATTCCGTTAGCGGTCGTAAAGGAAACAATAAGGAATGAAAAATTAATAACCGGTAACGGTAGGGACTGCCTTAAAAGTATCGTCCTGTCGTCATTGCGAGGAGGAACGACGAAGCAATTCCGGCACATGCGTCCGCCTGACAACCGTCCGTGTGTATACGGCCAGTTTCTGGATTGCTTCACTTCGTTCGCAATGACGGGGACGTGGAAACTCGTCATTGCGAGGAGGAACGACGAAGCAATCCAGGCACATGCGGCCGTCTGACAATCATCCGTGCGTATACCGCCTGTTCCTGGATTGCTTCACTTCGTTCGCAATGGCGAGGACATGGAAACTCGTCATCCGAGGAGGAACGACGAAGCAATCCAGGCGGCACGACGGCTGGATTGCTTCACTGCGTTCGCAATGACGAATCGACGCTTTCGAAACATCCCCCTGTTTTTCCGAAACTGTTATATCCTGTTTATTTTGCATTCCTAAATGAAACAACAGCAAAATATTTTCACAGGGCAACCGCATCAAAACGTCTTGCCGGCACGGACTTGCCGTCCGTGCCGGAAGGATTACGGTATGATTGTCCACATTATATCGCTCCAGGGGCCGTTGATGCCGCGCGTGTTTCTCCAGCGGAGGGCGAATGCGAATCTTTTGCCGCGCTGTTTTTCGCCGAAGGCGAATTGTCGGGGCGAACGCGTGCTGAATTCGCTGTGGACGAGTTCGCTGCGATCCGCGGGTCTCACTTCCGTATCGAAGACTTGCCAGATGATTTCCACGCCGGTCATGCCTTCGGGCCGGGCTTTTCCCGGGGCGTACCTGTCGCGGTAACAGATGCCGACGATGCCCGGCAGGGAACTGTCGACGGTGGCTGTAACCGTGGTCGCGGGGGCGGAGACGGCCGTTTTGCCTCCGCTGCGCCGCCGGGGCATGGCCATGCCGACCAGGTCCTCATCGGCGGTCAGGGGATTGTTTTTCAGATATCCCATGTAGAGACGCCGGTATTCGGTTATGAAAGCCTTTTCGGCCACCTGCAGGGCGGCGATTTTGACCGGGGTACGCTCTGCCGGGTTTTCCCACGCGAGATATGCGACCTTGAACGTGTTGTATTTGCCCGTAAACACGGTAGTAATCCATACGGCCGCACCGCCTGCGATACCCATCCGGGCAAGGTTTGCCGCGGTCAGGTAATCGACCGTAATTATAGCCTGTTCGTACAGACTTTTATGAGTTTGTGCCACCCAGTCATCTTTTCTGCTCATGATAATATAATTTAAATTGTTACTGATATTTTTGATGTATTATAATAAAATATATATGTCTGAAAGCAAAATATCAACTCACTAAAGCAAAATGGGGACGTCCCCATTCCAATTGGGGATGTTCCCAACCTGATTGGGGACGTCCCCATTTCAATTGGGGACTTCCCTATTTCGGTTGGGGACGTTCCCATTTCGATTGGGGACGTCCCTATTTCGGTTGGGGACGTCCCTATTTCGGTTGGGGACGTCCCTATTTCGGTTGGGGACGTTCCCATTTCGATTGGGGACATTCCCATTTCGATTAGGGACGTTCCCATTTTAGTTGGGGACGTCCCTGATTGATTTATAATATATCTTCTGTTCATTTTGGTTACACTGTTATTATAAATAATTATCACTTTATATTTTTATGCAAATATATTTATAAATATTGAAATTCTAAAATAAACAGTCAATTCTTTTTTTGAGGTGCTATTTTTTTTGAAATAAAGGACGGACAACGTAAAGGAGAATGTCTCCGTCATTGCGAACGCAGTGAAGCAATCCAGTGTACGGGCAGGCTGGATTGCTTCACTGCGTTCGCAATGACGGGGCGGGGATACGCACCCTGTTCAGAAACAGGATGCATGTCCGGGTGATTGCTTCAATACATTCGCCGGTGACGAATTTGGTGCGGTTGCCCTGGAAAAGGCGGCGGGCGTTTTGGAGGAAGACAGATTTTTTTTATCTTTGCCGCCTGTAAACAGAAACCGCCGGCGCGGACTGCCAGTCCGTGCTTTCTGTCGTTGGCGGATATGAAACAGTAACTTAATGATAAATAACACCGTGAAATTTGTTGCATTGCTGAAAAAAAGAATCAAAATACGCCTGCCGGGAACATGGCTGTTCATCTGGCTTACGGTTGCCGCTGCCTCCGGGCAGGATGTTGAATACGCCCGCCGGGTCATCGGGACGCTTGCGTCGCCCCGTTTTGCCGGAAGAGGTTACGTGGCCGGCGGAAACGACCGGGCTGCCGCATATCTGAAACGGCAATATGCCCGATGGGGATTGAAACCTTTCGGAAAAGATTATGAGCAGCCGTTTGAGATAACCGTCAATACGTTTCCTTCGACGATGAGACTGCTGGTGGACGGGGTAGAACTTGTCCCCGGCGAGGATTATCTGGTCGATCCGGCATCGCCTTCTTTCAGCGGAACGCACGAGGTCTATGTCGCCGACAGGCAGGACCTGCTTGACGACAGCCGCCTGGCGACCATCAAGGAAAATGCCGCCGGAAAGATTCTGATTCTTGACGGAAGCGGACTGAAAACCGACGACGGGGAACGAATTAAGCAGTTAAAGCAAGCGGTCGGATTACTGAAACAGGACACCCTGTCGCCCATTGTGGCCGTCATTGAATATTCGCCGGCGAAACTGACGTGGTATATATCCAAAACGCAGGCGGCGCGACCCGCATTTACGGTGAAAAAAGAACTGGATTTGAAAAACGTCCGGAAAATCGGCATCAGGGTAAAAGCCCGGATGACGACCTGCGAAACGCGAAACATCGTCGGATACATCGAAGGAGCCGCACGCCCCGATTCGTTCCTGACGATTACCGCACATTACGACCATATCGGCATGATGGGCAAAAAAGCATGCTTCCACGGCGCCAACGACAATGCCAGCGGAGTATCGATGCTGCTGAATCTGGCCAAACATTTTGCCGCGCACCCGCACAAATATTCGATCGCCTTTATCGCCACGTCGGCCGAAGAAGTCGGGATTGTCGGCGCAAAATACTTCACGGAACATCCTTTGTTTGAACTGGAGAGAATCAGGTTCCTGGTGAATTTCGACATGGCAGGAGGGGGCGACGAGGGGATTCAGGTAGTCAACGGCAGCGTCTATCAGGAACTGTTCGACCGGATGACGAAGATAAACGGGGAAAAACATTACCTGCCGGAGGTTCGGATAAGAGGCGAATCCTGTAACAGCGACCATTGTCCGTTTTATCAGAAAGGCGTGCCGGCTTTCTTCATCTATACGCTGGGCGGTTCTTCCGCCTATCATGATATCCACGACCGCAGCGAAACACTGCCACTGACAGCCTTTGCTAATTATTTCAGACTGGCGGTCGACTTTTTCAATACATTTTAGAATAAAATAATGCCGGCGCGGACTTGCAGTCCGCGCCGACCTGTGATTGATAATCCGGTACGGGCGCAAGCCCGCGCCGGCATGTCTGCGTGCTTCTGAGGCGCTATTATCGTTACGGAACCGGTTCCTCCATCTCCAGCCCCCACGTCCGTCCTTTTTGGGTGGCCGGGACGCCGTCGCGCATCCAGGCCGGCATGGGATCGCCTTTCAGGTAGCAGTCGAAAAACTGTTGCAGGCGGATGGCCAGGTCGCGCATGTTCCGGCGTTGCGTCAGGTTGTGTTCTTCCCCGTTGTACTGGAGCATCCAGACGGTTTTCTCCAGCCGGCGCAGGGCAGTGAAGTACTCAATGCCCTGATACCAGGGGACTGCCCCGTCGTTGTCGTTGTGCATGATCAGCAGGGGTGTTTCCACCTTGTCGGCGAAGAAGAGCGGAGAATTTTCGATATACAGATCCAACCCCTCCCACAGGTGTTTGCCGATGCGGCTTTGCTGGCGTTCGTACTGCATCTGCCGGTTCAGTCCCGTACTCCACCGGATGCCCCCGTAGGCGCTGGTCATGTTGGCCACCGGCGCGCCGGCGCCGGCTGCCGCAAACATGGAGGTTTGCGTAATCAGATATGCCACCTGATAACCTCCCCAGCTTTGTCCCTGTATGCCGATATGATCCCTGTCCACCCACGGATGGCCGCAAAGCATCTCGGCCCCCGCCACAATGGAATTGAAGGCGCTTTGCCCCGGATGTCCGTCGGCGTAGTGAATGTTGGGCGTGAAGACCAGGTAGCCACGGCTGCAATAGAATGGGATGTTGATGGTGGAACGGCTCGGCGCCGGAGCAAAGTAGCGGTACAGTTCGTCCGAGTGCCTTTCGTAGAAATAGATCAGCAGCGGATAAGTCCGTGTGGAGTCGAAATCTTCGGGTTTGTAGAGGATACCCTCCAGGTCGAAGCCGTCTTTCGATTTCCAGTAGACCAGTTCGGACGTACCCCAGAGGTAGTCTTTCATTTGGGGGTTGATATGGCTCACCTGCGTTTCCCGCTTCCAGCGGTCGGCCGTGATCCACACATCCGGCGAGAGGTTGAAGTTGGATTTGGTATACAGGAAGACGTCCGCCATTTTCGCCTTGACGGGTGTCGAGAACGTGTATTTACCCATGACCCTCTTTTCCGGGCCCCTTTTGGGTGAGAAGCTGAAAAAGCCGCTTTCCTTGGTGCGGTTGTCGAACGCGGAAAAGAGGAAAGGTTCGCGGTCATTCACATAATCATAATCGTTTGTCAGGCGGATATTGCGGAACGTGATCCCGTGTTTGCGCCCATATCCTCCGGTAATGTTCCGGGGAGGGACGACGCCTTCCGGGTCAACCTGCCAGATGTCGTACCGGTCATACAGGTAGAGGGCGCGGTCGTTTTCGCTCCATCCCATGGCGCCGAACGACCCCGGTTTTTCGGGCCGTTCGCCGCGCATATCCCGGAAATCCGTGTCCAGGCCTTCCGTCAGGCAGCGGGTTTGTCTGTCGGCGATTGAGTAGAGGTACCACCGGGCGCTGTCCCGGTCGAACCAGGTCAGGTATTTCCCCCGGACCGAGATGCCCGGCGTGTCGTCCATTCCTTTTGCCACCAGCGTCCTTTCGCCGGTTTTGGTATGTACGGCATACACGTCGTTGCGCGCCCTGCCTGTCCACTGCGATTCCTTGCGATACCCGACCGTGCTGTATCCCATGGCATAGTCGCTGTTTCCCCGGTCTGCCGTGACGATCTCGGCCAGGTCGACGGATCCGAGTTGAACGAAACGCTCCGGCGCGTCCATGTTGAACACGCACAGATAAGAGCGTCTCCGTTCGCTGCCCAGCTGTTTGAGCTGCACGGTGGACAGATAGTCGTCGTTGTAATGCCAGATGTCGAGCTGCGCCTTTTCGCTTTCGGCTACTGTGGTGTCTTTGGGAGGAGGGATGGGGGCGATACCGAAATACAGTTTGCGTCCGTCCTCGCTGAACGAGGGGGGGCGGCTGGAGCTGACAGCCCAGCCGTCGGGCATTTGCGCGGAGAGCGTGTCGGCCATTTTCCGGAGATCGACGGACGCCGTGGCGGTATGAAACAGGTCGAAGACTTTGGATTCGTTTTTCGTCGTGTCGGCCGTGGCCAGGAAAGCAATCTGCTCATCCTTTTCGTCCAGGACGGGCGATTGGTATTCTCCTTTCCCTTCCCTCAGGACGAGCGAGGTGCGCGTCGCCGGACGGTAGAGGTAGATGCCGGGCAGGGACGTGCTGTCTCCGGCGGCGGGACGGGTGATGTAGGAGAGGTATTTCCCGTTTTTGCCGGCGACATACTGCGAAACGTACGGGATGGTATCCTGCGTATGGGAGGGCAGGTGATGAATGATCAGGTATTCGTTTTTAGCCTGTTCGCCGGAGTCTTTGGGCATGGCGGCGGTATAGGCGAAGTAGTCGGACGCTTTTTCGGGCATCCCGTATCCGCCGGCCGGCCCGAGCCTGTTCACCTGCGCCGTACCCAGCGTCAGGTATCCAAGGCTGTCTTCCGGCATCTCGCCGGCTTTCTTTTTCTCTTTCCGCGCCTGCTTCTTTTCCGCCTCCGAAGGTTTTATGCGAAAGACCAGCGTCTTGGAATCGCTGCTGATCCGGGGCTGGAATCCCCGCTCGATGCGTGTGACGGCAAGGGTTTTGAGGTGAATTACTTCCAGGGTACTGTCCCCCTCCTGGGG
>JAIRXI010000249.1 GCA_031268395.1 Tannerella sp.
AATGAACAAGTTTCATTGTGGTGCGGCTTCTGTTAAAGAACACATACACGTCCCCATTGCCTGAACTCAACGACAGACAGTGGATCAAACCGTACAGACCATCCAAACCCTTACGCAAACCAACGCCAATAACACATACTGCATAACGATTACTTTCACTTAAACTGAACATAGCCTTTTTGAACGCAAAGATCAGATGGTTTGCCTGTCAATACAAGACGGCCGATTTGGGATGCTTACGAAGAATGACCCTCAAAGGGTGCAGTTCGCTCTTGAGCAAATGCAGTTGCTCTATCTGTTGGAACGCCAGGCTAAGGATGGGCAATACACGAAGGAAGAAACGGAAAAACTTCGCAAGGAACAGGCTTATCCAATCCTGAGGGCTTTTGAGAAATGGCTGGATAAGAGTTATTCCGGGCTAATTCCCAAATCTCCAATCGGACGGGCTATCGCTTATACATATAATATATACCCCCGCTTGGTGCGTTATGTTATTGACGGAAGATACCTCATAGACAACAATGGAGCCGAAAACTCAATCAGGCCCCTGGCTCTGGGGCGGAAAAACTATCTCTTCTGAGGCAACCATCAAGCCGTCAAACGAACCGCTATCATTTATTCCCTTTTGGGTACATGTAAAATCAACGTCAATTCTACACTATGGCTCGCCGACGTCCTGAACCGCATTAACGACTGTAAAATCAATAACCTCTACCGACTTTTACCCGGTCAGTGGAGCAATTACGATAGGGGTAGTTCGCCGAATGCTTACCTTGCAACAAAGTCCCACCAAATAGAAAATGGGAAGTGGAAAATGGAGCATTTTTGTGTTCGCCGTGTTGAAAAACGGTTTCCGGACACAAATATGCTCCATACTTCTCTCCCTGCTCCCGACATTCACCCGGCGGCATTTTCGCGCTTCCGTTTCGTTAGCAAACTTCCCAAAACGATGGCCAGTACGGACATGGGTAACGCATAAAGAATGGGGTCAACGGCATACCAGGGATAGACGTCGAGCAGTACATCCCTGCCCGTAAGCAGGCGGCATAGTCCGACGGATCCGGCTTCGGCCCGGTGGATGAACAGCATGACGAACATACTGACGCCCAGCCCGACCCAGAGGCTTGCCAGCGCGCCCTGACGGGTGGCCCGTTTCCAGTACAGCGAACAGAAATAGGCAGGCAGAAACGTTGCAGCACAGACACCCATGAACAGCGCCGTTCCGCGGGCAATGATGCCGGCGCTCAGTGTGTAGCAGATGATATAGCTCAGCAGAATGGAAATCAATACGCCCACGCGGACACTAAATGTGGAATGGGCGTTCTGGGAGGACCGCAGTTTCGGAAATACGTCCGATCCGAAGGCCGCTCCCATTGTATGAAACTGGGCGCTGAGCGTCGACATGCTGGCCGAAAGAATGCACAGCATGAAAAATGCACTGAACCATTGAGGCATAGCCTGATCAATAAGCAGCGGGATGATTTTGTCCATGTCCCGGACCGCTTCGGAGGCGACTACACCCTGCGTCTTCCAGAAAAAGAGGTTCGACAGGGCGCCGACGTGGTAGATAGCGCCGACGGTGACAATCAGGAACACACAGCCTATCAACACGCCGCGGTTCAACTGTTTTGCGCTATCGACCATCATGAAGCGGACCACCAACTGTGGCTGTGCCAGACAGCCAATGCCCACGCCCATAATCAGCGACGTGACCAGCGTGTACCACTGCGGCGAGCCGGCCACCGGCATCCGTGTCCATCCTTGGTGGCCCAGCGCCTGGAGCCGTTCGGGCACCTGGGGCGCAAGATCTGTCAGGGCGCGGTTGGCATCCGTAAAGTTCATGCCGAGCACTCGGTAGAATCCGAACAGCAGGAACAGCATGCAAGCAAACATGATGACGGCCTGCAGCGCGTCTGTGTACAGCACGCCTTTGATGCCGCCGGTAATGACGTAGGCGGCGACAATCAGCGTGAAAACCAGCAACGCCAAGTGGAGGTCGACGTGAAACATCTGTTCGATAAACACGGCACCACCCTTCATCACTACCGCCGCATACAGGGGCATGCCCATGAAGATCACCGCTGCCACCAGTATCTGGATGGTGCGCGAGCGGTAATGCAGCCCGAGGAACTGCGGGAATGTGCGGGCGTTGTAGGCCGAGCCAAGCTTGCGGGTACGCTTGCCGAAAAAGATAAAGGCAATCACCACGCCCGTGAACATGTTCAGCAGGCAAAGCCACTGAATCCCCATCCCGAAGGTGGCCGCCACGCCGCCAAAGCCGACAATGGCCGAGGCGGAGATGAACGTGGCTCCGTAAGACAGCGCCATGATGACCGGATTGACCTTGCGCCCGGCCAGCAGGTAGTCGTTCGCATTTTTGGTCCGTCTGTATCCCAGATACCCCAGCCATGCGACGATAAACATATAGACAATAACAATGATTCCGAGTTGTAATGTATTCATTTCAATAAAAATAATTTCGATTTTCCATCAGTCTCCGTCCGTATCTTCCTCTCTATTCCAGCGCGAGAGGCCATACCACAGCGCAAATATCAGGCAGGCAAAGGCCAGCAGATAAGCCATCCAGATTCCCGGATCTTCCATTCCAAACATAGGGCACTTTCTTTTACAGGTTTATTAAATCGTTTTCCGTGAGATACTCCAGGCGCTGCCGGCGTATGACTTCGTATGCCGCCTCGCGGTTGCTGGTACGCAGGATCAGGATGGATTTCCCGTTGAGCGAGAAGCAGTACATATATTCAATGCTCAGTCCCGACCGCGTGAAGCAGCACAGCGTGCGGGCAAAACTCTCCGCGCTCGACTGCGACACGATGGCCAGCACTTCCGTCAGGTTGGCGTTCACATTGTTTGTCTTCAGCAGGAGAAAGGCCCGCTGCGGGTCGCTGACGATCAGCCGCAGGATACCGTATTCCGACGTGTCGGCAACGGTGGCGGCAACGATGCGTATCTGTTCACTGGCCAGAAACGTCAGGATCTCACACAGTTTGCCGTACTTGTTTTCGATGAAAATGGAAATTTGATTGACTGTCATGATTATTTATTTCAAAGATTCAATGTAATATTCGAGAACACTCATCGCAAAACGGGCTGAAACCGTTGCCGGACCTCCTCCCATTTCAATGCCGACTTCGATAGATTCCAGTATCTCATTTTCTGTTGCTCCATTATCAATGGCTTGTTTGATGTGCCATTCCATACACGATTCGCAATTTATAACTATCGAAATTCCGGTTGCGATTAATTCTTTCTGCCGTTTACTTAATGCCTTATCCGAATAGGTGGCTTCTTCCATTTTTGCAAATGACCGGTAAACTGCTGATTTATTCAGATAATACGAATTTGCCTGTTTCCTAGACTTGATTATCTGTTCGATTTTTTCTCTATCCGACTTTTTCATCTGTAATAACTGGAGGGTTCACTCTAATGCAGGGATTTCACAGTTTGCGCAGGTCCTTTACGCGCATCGCTTTCCCCTCCTGCACGGGCAGCGAACCTTTGGAAACAAGCTTCAGGAGGGGCGTAATCAGCAACTCGTCCTTCAACTGGCGGATGACCTCCCTTGTCAGTCGCTGGAGCGCTCCGTAGTTGTCGGTATGCAGGCCGTCCAGTTCCACCTCAATGAGCATCTCGTCGCTGTTGCCGACCGTCTCGACGGTGATTAAGTAATTTCCGCCCAGTTCCCCGAACGACATCAAGACTTTCTCGACCTGTATCGGGAAGATATTGACGCCTTTGAGGATAATCATGTCGTCGCTGCGTCCCCTGAAGCGGTCGATCCGGCGATGGGTACGCCCGCAGGGGCAGCAGCCGGGCAGGAAGCGCGTCAAGTCGCGCGTGCGGTAGCGTATCAGCGGCATGGCTTCGCGCCGCAGGGTGGTCAGTATCAGTTCGCCGGTCTTGCCGTCGGGCACGGGGCGGAGCGTCTCCGGATCCACAATCTCGGCAATGACGTAGTCTTCCCAGATATGCAGGCCGTTCTGTTCGGTACACTCAAAGGCCACGCCCGGCCCGTTCATCTCCGACATGCCGAAGCAGTTGTATGCCTTTACGCCCAGCAACCGTTCGATGCGCCGGCGCTGTTCTTCGGAATGGGGTTCCGCGCCGATGCAGATCGTATGCAAACGCGTGTCCCGCCGGGGATCGATGCCCATTTCGTGAAACACCTCCGCCAGCCGCGTCGCGTAGCTGGGGATGATGTGCAGGCAGGTCGTGCCGAAATCGGCAATAAACTTGATCTGGCGTCTGGAATTGCCGGCCGCCGCGGGGACGGTCAGCGCCCCCAGCCGTTCAGCACCGTACTGGAATCCCAGGCCGCCGGTAAACATCCCGTAGCCCGACGTATTCTGAAAAACGTCCGTATCGCGCAGACCAACCATATACATGCACCGGGCCACCTGATTAGCCCATTCGTCCAAGTCCGCCTGCGAATGGAGCACGACGGTCGGGTTGCCCGTCGTGCCACTGGAAGAATGAACGCGCACGCACTTTTGCAGTGGAATGGCGGCCATGCCGTAGGGATAGGCGGCACGCAAATCGTCTTTCGCTGTAAAGGGAAACCGTTGCAGATCGTCCGTCGAGCGGATGCTTTCGGGCGAGAGTCCGTGCTCCTTGAACACTTTTCCGTAAAAAGCCGAATGCCCGGCCTGTTCAACGGTTTTGCGCAGCCGTTCTGTCTGGAGTTTCTCCAATTCGCCGCGCGGGATGGTTTCCAGTGCTTCCTGCCAGCAGGAAGCCGTCTTTCTTTCTGTTGTCATTTATTTTGTTCAGGCGATACTTTGTTATTCAAAAACGGCGTAAAGATAACGGATTTTTTTGATGAACAGCCAAAAGAGGAGCGAAAAATCGGAAGGAACGCATCCCGCTGTCTGCGTGAGCCGGTCTGCTGACCGACCGGGAAAGGAGGCTTGTGCGGGCCTCCCGCGGATGCACTCCGGCATGTCCACCAGTTGTATATCTGTTTCAGAAATGTCTGTAATCTTCATGCTTCCGGCATTTTACGGAATTATCCCGTGCAAAGAATAACCCACATTGCAGCCAATCAGGTTATAAAAAACTGCGGTAGTGTCTTAAATTCGTTGGAAAGTATTATCTTTGCAAAAAAACTCATGAAACATTATCCCATAACAGTTTGTCCATTTTGCGATGAAACTGATTTGCTAAAAAAACGGACATCATCCCAGTGGAGAGCAACGCTGGCATTGCAATAAATGCAAAAAATGCATTCAGTTGACATACAAACATAATGCGTGGAAAGCAGGCATTAAAGAGGCTGTCATAGAGCAAA
>JAIRXI010000250.1 GCA_031268395.1 Tannerella sp.
ATTCCGATCGAAGCAGGGGCTTCGATGCATGTCCGACAGGGAGCATTTCAACCTGCCGTGCCCCGTCATTGGCAGGCACGAAGCAATCGCCAAAGCAGGCACGGATTGCTTCGAGCTTCCCGTTTCGGCGATTGCTTCACTGTGTTCGCAATGACGGGGCACGGCGTGCTGTCCTGCACTGACGGCGCACATCCGGGTTGCTTCAGGTTTCCCGCTTCGGCGATTGCTTCGTACCTCGCAATGACGGTGCACGGCGCGCTGTCCTGAATGGTGTCCAAAAACCGGGGGCGAACCGCTGTTGCAGCCCGCCCCCTAATCAAACTTTAATCACTAACCGTTCTCAGAACGACCAGCCCAGACGGATAAGCGGATAGCAGGCGGTTTTGAACTCGCCGTTCCGCGTCCTGTCTTTGGGCGGTTCGATCGTTTCTTTGGCGCCGTCAATGGTCGTTTCGGTTTTGCCGCGCTTGACGGAATGGCCCTGCAGCGAAACGTTTATTTCCACGCCGGCATACAGATTTTTTGCGAAATAATAGTTGAATCCGCTAAATGCACCCAGGCCGTAACGGTTCAGCGGGCCGCCGCTGTTTGTCTCCACCTGCTTGAAGTCGTCGGCTTCCGACGTCGATTTGTTGGATTCCGTGCCGAGGATCAGTTCCGCGCCGATGTAGGGCGACAGTTTGTCCGTACCTTCAAAAAAACGTACCAGGCCGGGCGTAAAGCTCAACTGCGTAGCGCTTCCACTTGACTTGGCCCAGTTGTCACCGGTCAGGCCGTTGTCGTTGGATGCAAATTCGCTCAGGAAGCCGAGGCCTACCCGCAAACCGATCTTTTCGGACGTCATATACACAGCCCTTAGCTGGCCTTCCCTGAGTTGAACGCTCTCGTCCGCAAACGGGGCCAGACCGGCTTCCAGCAGGAGGGCTCCCTTTTCCGGCTTGTTACTGTTCACCTGCGCCATCGACGGCCCTGCCGTCAGCGCGCATACACATACTAAAAACACATACTTTTTCTTCATTTTCTTCATTTTTTGTTTGTTAGAAATTAATATATAAATAAATACTGCAATTTGTATTGCCTTATCTGATTACTTTTCCGGCCCAGCCGCTGCCGCCGCGGACGATCAGTATGCCGCGAGGCAATGAGCCGGCGTCGAACGTTGCCGCGCCGGCGCCCTTGTCGACCTGGAACAGCTTGCTGCCGCTGACGGAATAGACGCTTACCGTTTCTGCAACGGGTGTGTTGACATGCAGGCGGCCGCTACTTATATAAGCCTGCACTTGCGGCGCTTCGGAGACCGGCTCGGTGGCGTTCGGGTCTTCTTTCGGGTTTTCGCCGGGTGCGGCTTTCCCCTCGTTGTAAAGGGCTTCGATTTCCGCATCGCTTAAAGCGCGGTTGTAGATACGGATGTCGTCTAAAATACCGGTGGGACTGTTTTCAGACCATATCTGATCACTTTCACCTTTCCCGATACTGAATTGGTTACAGTTGGATAATAACTTTGGCGTACATAATGTAGCTCTTATATTATCTCCATTAATATAAACGTCCATATTGGTACAATTTTCCCTTTCTAAAAGCACTCCTTTAACAACTACATGATACCACTTATTTATAACGGGAAATGGATAATGATCATTATAAGCTACACCAGAGTTAATCCAATAAACAGCTTTGTTTTCGGATACATACCCAAACTTTATCGCAAATTTCGAATCACCTGTAAAGAGAAAAAGAGGATCATCAGGTAGCATTATTTCACCATTAACGTAAAATATCGGACGTATAGCGTATGGATTATGCCAAAAAGACACTGTTATTTCTGTGGTAAAATTCCCATTGGTTATATTTCCGTCAATATACGCCCCGTTTCCGTCGAAATAATACGCACTGTTGTCTTTCCCGAAGCGGTCTTTGGTCAGGGTTGCGCCGTGGACGGCGCCGTTGTTGCCGTTGCCGCTTGCGTCGAGGGCATTGCCGTCGAAGGGGAACCAGGCGACCAGACCGTCGGTCGGGATTTGGGCGGAGGCGTTGCGGCTTACGGTTACGGTGGCCGGCAGTTCGGCTTCGCGGTAGCTTGTGCCGTCGTCGAAATCAAAGCGGAGGTCGGTGAGTTTGACCGTGTATTCGCCGTCAGGCAGCGATTCGCTCAGGTCGTAGTAGACGGTGATCACGTCCGTTTCTTCGCCGGCGTCCGCGCGCGTGGCGGCACGGACGGAGAAGGGCGCCAGGTTCGTCCACCATGAGAACCATATAGAAGTACCGGCGTCTTCTACCGTTTCCATGTATCCGTTGTATCGCTTCATGGATTCTTCCATCGTTTCATCGACGTCGATCACGATGTCCCGGCCGGATTCGATCCTTAAACTGCCTTTCATGCGCTGCGCGCCCGACGGGATGCGTACTTTCACGTCTATCGAGCCTTTGCTGCCGTCGCCGCCTGTTTCGCCGCCGGTCTGTTCGGCTTTGACGGGCGCCTCGCCGGTGACGTCTACCCGGCATACGAGCGGCTGGACGTCGAAATCGGGAAAGTCGCCGTTGGTCATCCGGCACATCAGCCGTGAGCCGGCGCAGGCGGCGGGGATGCGGAAGATGCCCGGCCGGCTTTCCGTGATGTCCGTCAGGCGGGTGTTGTCTTCGCGATACCATTCAAAGGCCGTGCGGCTGCCATGCAGGTAATCCGTCAGGTCGGCTTCGCCGTCGGGTTTGACCGTCAGGATATAGCCGATCTGGGGAAGGTAGTAGTAGAGCAGAAAACTTCCCGGATTGGGCAGGCGTCCGAAGGTGAGCATGTTTTCGCGGCAGTCGAGGTGGCGCAGGCCGGGATGGCCGCTGATGTCGAGCAGGAAGAGGTTGCTGTGCGAGCAGTCCACGTATTCGAGGCGGGGCAGGCTGCCGACGGTCAGGCTCCACAGGCTGTTGCCGGCGACGCGCAGGGTGACGAGTTCCGCGAGCGCGGAGACGTCCATGCTTCCGGACAGCGCGCGGCTGTCCCAGCGTATTTCCCTGATGCGCTTCGGCAAGGAGCTGCTCCATTCGATGCCTTCCACCTGTCCGGGCCAGTCGGGGAGGCTTTCTTCATAGCCGGCGTCAAGTCCGACCTGCTGCCAGTTGCCGTTTGCGGCGAGGAACTGCCGGAGGAAGGCGACGTCGTCCGGATGGCGGGATTCCGCGCCGCCGCCGCCGTCAATGGCATGAAATTCCATCCATACGTCGGCGCGGCGGTAATCGGCTTCCGTACCGGGCGGGACGTGGAGCGTGGCAGCGTTGAAGACGTCTTCGGTGAAAATATGCTGCGACAGATAGAGGGGCGTCTCCCAGTGTACCGTGACGTCGCGCAGGGCGGAACAGCCGAAAAAGGCTCCCAGGGCAATCTCCCGGACGCTTGCCGGGATGTCGATGGCTGTCAGCGACGTGCAGGAGAGAAAGGCTCTCTCGCGGATCGACTGCAACGTGGCCGGAAAGCGTACCGAAGTCAGGTTCGGGCAGCTGGCGAAAGCGGCCATCTCGATGCGCGTCACGCCTTCCGGAATCGTCACGGAGGTAAGCGTGCTGCTCGAAAGAAAGGCCT
>JAIRXI010000282.1 GCA_031268395.1 Tannerella sp.
ATCTCCTTGCGATTCAACAGCAGTTTCCGGTCTCTGCGCGCTTCATGATTGTTGTAGGAACCGTAAAAGTATTCCGATACGTTCATGTTTTTCACCCACAGTTCGTCGCGGTGAATCACGCAATAGGTATCGACCAGACTGGCCTTTCCCAGGCGAATGGATTTTATTTCCGTTCCGGTCAGGATGATGCCGGCAACAAATGTCTCGATCAGTTCATAGTCGAACGTCGCCCGTTTATTTTTTATGTTGATGTTTTTATCTCCTTGCATTACGTGATAAGCATGAATTTTTTGATGATGAAATAGATGAGATACGGGATGAGGAGCAGCAGCAGGGTGGACGCTCCGGAAAAACGGATCTGTTTTTCTTCTTCGATTCCCATGTAGTTCGACGCCCCTTCCCAAATGATGTAGGCCGTATACGGCAGAAAAAAGTATACCGCCTGGGAGCCGGATCCGAACAAAGAAGTGATAATGCTGATCAGGTACACCGGCGAAGAAGCATACACTGCAAAATAGGGAATCCGCTCTGTGTGTGCGCCGGCACAGCTGCGTTCCATGATTTTTTTCAGCAGAAAGGACGACAGGTAAAACCCCGCAAAATAAACCACAAACTCCAGGATAGACAGTTTTAAAGCCGTTTCGACGGAGCGGGAAGAAAAAACAGATCCCAGGAAAGCCGCCAGTGCGATCAGCCCCAGCAGCGGATGGAAGTAAGAGGAATAGAAATGCTCCGATTCCCGTTCCTCTTCTGCCAGGACACGCCATTCCCTGGCGGGATGGACGATGATGAAATATATCCGCAAAAATATCTTCCTGAACATCTGTTTTTAATTTAGCCTGCAAATGTACGGATAAGTACGCACATATCCGATATTAATCTGCCAATCGGATGTCGATGGAACCAAATTCCTGAAAAACCGCCTCACCCTCGCTGTTATCTTCCACACGGCAATAAATTTTGACGGACTGCTGTGTGTTGCTCAAACCCAAATCGCCGGAAAGATAAGTCCTCAATCCGGAAAGATCGAACACCCGTGCATAGGTATTGTCATCTATCGTGTTGGCAGGTGCATCGGCCTCGAGTTTTGCGCTGATGTACAGTGAAATGACCGGCGTATATTCGGGAGACAGATTGGCCGGCGCCGGCCGATAAACCATCCGGTAACTGTAAGTTTTGTTCGCCTTTTGCTCCATAACGAAAAAGAGGAGGTCGCCTATCAGCGCCTTCGCCCCGTAATTGGACGCTAAAACAGCCGCCGCAACAACAGGTTCTCCGTATCCTTCAACGACGCTGGTATCCGCCTTTTCCGCAAGTATCGGAGGGGGCAGGGCGACCGATTTTATCTCCGTTGCCGTATAATAGGAGCTGTTCGGCTGATTGTCGAAGTCAATTTTGAAAGACAGCAGCAGGCAGTCGCCCGCACTTACTCTTCCGGCGAGACCCGGAATCAGGAATCTTGACAGGCCTGGAACCACCGAACTCGCCAGCGGTTCGGCATCGCCGGCGACGATCACCACCGGTTCATAGACAAAAGATTGAAAATTTCCTCCTTCCTGTTTCAGGCAGGACGTCAGCGATAAGAGAAGCGTCGACATTACCACGGAATAAAAGTGTAACTTTTTCATAACAATTATTGTTTAAAAATTTATTTCGGGAAGCAAAGGTAGTGGGAATCAACCTCTTTCTACAAATGATTTATGTTAATTTTTCCATTAGGAAAAATTCCCGTACATTTGCCCCGAAATAAATCAAGAGTTAAAAATGCGGATGTAAAAAATTAAATTCGCCCAACATACTGCTGATTTCCAATTCTCAATATTTAATTCCCTATTTGAAATGAACAAAATTCTTATTATCGGAGCCGGAGGCGTGGGAAACGTCGTCGCACACAAAGTGGCACAAAACGCGGATGTATTTACCGACATCCTGCTGGCCAGTCGCACGCTCGACAAATGCAATGCAATCGCGGCAGCGGTTCACGCAAAAACAGGCGAAAACAGGATAAAAACCGCACAGGTAAACGCCGACAGCGTCGACGAACTGATCGCCCTCTTCAAAGCCTTTCGACCCGCGCTGGTCATCAATGTTGCACTCCCTTACCAGGATCTGACTGTCATGGACGCTTGCCTGGCCTGCGGTGTAAATTACCTGGACACAGCCAACTATGAACCCCCCGAAGAAGCCCGGTTTGAATACAAATGGCAATGGGCTTACCGCGAAAAATTCAGAAACGCGGGACTGACTGCCATTCTCGGCTGCGGATTCGACCCGGGTGTAACCGGCGTTTACACCGCCTACGCCGCCAAACACCATTTCGGCGAAATGCGCTCCCTGGACATCGTGGACTGTAACGCCGGCGACCACGGTAAAGCTTTCGCCACCAATTTCAATCCGGAAATCAACATCCGCGAAGTAACCCAGCGAGGAAAATACTGGGAAAACGGACAGTGGATCCACACCCGCCCGCACGAGATCCATCGCCCCCTGAACTACCCGAACATCGGCGAGAAAGAATCCTATCTCATTTACCACGAAGAGTTGGAATCGCTGGTCAAAAACTTCCCCACGCTGCAGCGCGCCCGTTTCTGGATGACGTTTGGACAGGAATACCTCACCCACCTGCGCGTCATCCAGAACATCGGCATGGCGCGGATCGATCCGGTGATTTTCAACGGCATGGAAATCGTCCCGATACAGTTCCTGAAAGCCGTATTGCCCAATCCCGGCGAACTGGGCGAAAACTATACGGGCGAGACTTCCATCGGTTGTCGCATCTCCGGCCTGGACAGGAACGGCAAACCGCTCACCTTTTATATATACAACAACTGCAAACATCAGGACGCATACCTCGAAACCGGCGCCCAGGGCGTCAGCTATACCACCGGCGTCCCGGCCATGATCGGCGCCATGATGTTCATGAAAGGCCTTTGGCGAAAA
>JAIRXI010000300.1 GCA_031268395.1 Tannerella sp.
TATCTCCCTGCAGGATGGAACTTCGTACGGAGTTCAACCGCAGGTTTAATCGCTTTTTCTATGGATATGAATGCCCTGACGGGCAAACCCCATTCATCGTTCATCGTTCATCATTCATCGTTAATAAGAGGTCGTGTCCGAAAGATGAACGGGGGCATTTTCAATTGCGGAAGCGTCTAATGGACATTTTAGTATTATTCTTCCCTTGTCGGCCGGCGAGTCATTACTAACAGGTATAATTACTCTTAAATTACATGAAAATGGGGATTGCAGTATTTCGTCCCGATTCGGAACTTTGCAGCCGCAAAAACAGGTTTAGATTTAAGTAAAAACAAAAGTCAAAAGTCGAATGAAATTAGTATTGAGTTTACATATTATCTCGGTATTGCTGGCATGTTCGCTCCCCCTCCGTGCACAGCAACAGAAAGTCCGATTGTCGGGAACGGTGACGTCTACCGAAAAGGAAGCCATTGAATTTGCTTCCGTTGTCTTGAAGGGGACAAACCTGGGGGCGGTGGCCGACGTCAACGGGCAGTTCAGTTTCACGGCCCCTGCCGGCAAATACACGCTGACGGTCCGCTCGCTGGGTTATCAGACAGTGGAAAAGTCCGTATCGCTGACCGGCAGCGAACAGGTCGTTCATATCACGCTGGAAGCCATTTCCGAAAAGCTGGATGAGGTGATTGTCACAGGCAAATCCGCCGCCCAGCAGGTCAACGAATCGGCGTTCAACGTAGTAGCCATCAACGCCAAAGCGTTTCATAACACAACGCTCGACCTGGCTCATGCGCTCGACCGCATTTCCGGCGCCAGGATACGCGAAACGGGCGGCGTAGGCTCCAGCGCCGAGTTTTCGCTGAACGGATTCAGCGGCCGCCATGTGAAATTTTTCCTCGACGGCGTGCCGATGGAAGGATTCGGATCGGCCTTTCAAATCAACAATATCCCTGTCAATCTGGCCGAACGGGTGGAAGTCTACAAGGGTGTCGTACCCGTCAGTTTCGGCTCCGACGCGCTGGGCGGAGCGGTCAATATCGTGACCGGCCAGGGACGGAGGACGTTTGTGGATGCGTCCTACTCCTTCGGCTCGTTCAACACGCACCGCTCCTACGTCAACGCCAGGTATACCACCGAAAAGGGCCTTACCCTGCAAATCAACGCCTTCCAGAACTATTCCGACAATAACTACCAGATATATACCCCCGTGCTCGACCTGGAAACGCTGGTGTTCAGTCCCGACGAAAAGAAAGTGCGCCGTTTCCACGACAACTATCACAACGAAACGCTGATTGTAAAAGCCGGCGTGGTGGGGAAGAAGTTCGCCGACCGGCTGCTGTTCGGCATCACGCTGGGCCGGGACCGCGCCGACATCCAGAACTCCAACATCCAGAAAATCGTCTTCGGACAGCGTTTCAGGCAGGGGACGACCGTCATGCCTTCCGTGCAGTACTCGAAGAAGAACCTCTTCACCAAAGGGCTTGACCTGAACGTGACGGCCAACATCAACCTTGGCTACAGCCAGAATGTCGATACGGCTTCGCGGCAGTACAACTGGTATGGCGACTACCGCGAAGTCAGCCGCAAGGGCGAAGTCAACTATTCGCTCGCCAAATATTACAACAACAACGGTTCGCTCACGGCCGGCCTCGCCTACCGCCTGAACGACCGTCATCACTTCTCCTTCAACGACGTGGTGACCACGTTCGACCGCACAAGCCGGAACAGCGTCGCCATGACCGGTACCGTCAACGCCACCGACACGTTCCCCAAAATCACTGTCAAGAACGTGGCCGGACTGGGATACCGGTTCGATTACGACGAACACTGGAACGTCTCCCTCTTCGGGAAACATTACCTGCAATATACCAAAGGACCGAAAAACGTTTCGACCGCCACGAACAGCTACAATTACCAGCTCTTTTCCAGCACGTTTACGACGACGGGCTACGGCGCGGCGACGACGTATTTCCTGAAAGACCTGCAATTCAAGCTCTCCTACGAAAAGACGTACCGCCTGCCGACGGCCAACGAACTGTTCGGCAACGAAGACCTGGAGAAAAGCAATGCCGTCCTGAATCCCGAACACAGCGACAATTTCAACTTCAACCTCAGCTACAACAAACGTTTCGGCAAACATCATTCCGTTTATGCCGACGCCGGCTTCCTCTACCGCGATATCAGGGACTACATCCGCCGCGTGGTGGAAAGCATGCACAATACGGCGGCTTACGAAAATCACGGTCATGTCCGCAACATCGGCTACACGGGCGAAGTCCGCTATTCATACGGCAGACTGCTGACCGTCGGCGGCAATGTCACCTACCAGAACCTCCGGAACAGGGAAAAATACCGTTCCAGCGGTTCCAGCGTCCTGAGCACCATCTACGACTCGAGGGTTCCCAACACGCCGTATCTGTATGGCAACGGCGACATCAGCCTCTTCCTCGCCCGTGTCGGAAGGAAAGAGAACAGCCTCCATTTCGGATACAATACCCTGTATGTCTACCGGTTTCCGCTCCGCTGGGGCGTCAACGGCGCATACGATTCAAAAGACATGATCCCGACGCAGTTTTCGCACGACATCAGCCTGACGTACAGCCTGCAAAACGGGAAATACGCCCTTTCGCTCGAATGTCGCAACCTGACCGACGAACGGCTCTACGACAATTTCAGCTTGCAAAAACCCGGCAGAAGTGTTTCTGCCAAAGTCAGATATTTTTTCAGTAAATAATTTAATAAAGCAATCAAAATGAACAAGAGAACCATTTTTCCTTTCATGCTGCCGGCAGCCGGTTTGCTGCTGGCCTTTTCATCGTGCGACGGAAACGAATCGCCCAATCCCGAACCTCCGGCCGGCCAGACCAGCCAGTATGTCGTCGTGGCCACAACGACCGACGGCACCTATATCCTCCAGACCGACGACCTTGCGTCGGGACAGGTCACCACCGTCGGCAACGGCATCGAGACCGAAGCAGCCACGGCCTGGATTTTCTACGGCACCAAATATGCCTACGACCTGGTCTACAAACAGGGCGACCCGGCCGAAGTGGCCGCCTATGAACTGGACGAAGACGGCCTGCTGCGCCGCCGCTTCAACACCTACCAGATGCCTTCGCGCTACACAACCTACGGCTATTTCGACAAGTACATCGTGACAGCCGTCACCGTCACCCGGCCCGACGGCTCGCCGGGGCTTTCGTTCAACCTCCTGGACGTAAACACGCAGACCATCACCGAAAAGACGATTGCCGCCGGCAACTTCACCGGCAACGGCGAGACGGCCAATCTCTCCGGCATCCTTGAAGTGGGAGACAAATTCTTTTCGGGCATCTGCACCACGCCGGCAGTGGAACCCGGCGGCAGCGCAGGCACGGCTACGGCATATCCCGACAGCGTATGGGTAGGCATCTTCGACCGGGATCTGAACTGCACAATCCTGCGCGACGACCGCCTGAGCTATGCCACCGGCCGCTACCGTTCGAGCTATCATACCGGCCTGGCCAAGGACGAAAACGACAATGTGTACGTCTTTTCCTCCGCCTACGACAGCCGTACGGAACGGCCTTCGGGCGCCCTGCGCATCAACAGGGGCGAGACGCGTTTCGATCCCGACTACTTCTTCGACATTCAGTCCCTTGCCGGCGGACGCCACCTCTATAAGGTGTGGTACATCACGGGCGACTACTTCCTGCTGCAAATGTACAACACGCCGAACCAGACCACCGAAGCCGTCTGGAGCGTTCTGGCAGTCGTAGATGTGGTGAAGAAGACTTACCGCGAAGTGACCGGCCTGCCGGCGCTCGACAGGATCACCGGCATCGGTAGCACCCCCTGTGCCGACGACGGGAAAATCGCCATGCCCGTCACAACCAGCGACGAATACCCGCACATCTACCTGATCGACCCCGTCACGGCCACGGCCGTGAAAGGGCTGGAAGTCGTCACGGAACAGTCGGTTGCGGCTGTCGGTAAACTGACGGTGCAATGAACCGGGTCGCCCGTCGAATTCATTTGTGGCTGTCCGTTCCCTTCGGACTGGTAATAACCGTCATCTGTTTCTCGGGCGCCATGCTGGTGTTCGAGACCGAAGTGACGGAATGGAGTCATCCCGAGCGCTACCGCGTAAGGGAACTCCTTCCGGAAAAGTTCCCCCTCGACCGGCTGGCGGAATCCGTCCAGGCGCAGTTGCCGGACACGCTGGCCATCGGCAGCGTGTCCATTGCGTCCGACCGGGAGAGGAACTACCGGTTCGGATTTGCCGGACAGCGGACGGCGGCCGCATACGTCGACCCCTACAGCGGCGAGATACGGGACCTGATCCTGGTTCCGCAACAGACGTTTTTTTTCGTCATGCGCCGCCTGCATCGCTGGCTGATGGGCAGTTTCCGGCCGGGTGGCGGCTTCTCTCCCGGCAAAACAGCGGTGGGCGTGAGCACGCTTGTCTTTGTCCTTATCCTGCTCACGGGTCTGCTCGCCTGGATTCCGAAAACGAAAAAGGCGCTGAAGGGCAGTCTGGGCATCCATGTCCGGTATGGATGGAAACGGTTCTGGCACGACCTGCATGTGGCGGGCGGCGTTTATTCGATCGTCATGCTGCTGGCGCTGTCGCTCACGGGACTGACGTGGTCGTTCACCTGGTACCGCAACGGGTTTTACCGGCTCTTCGGCGCCGAGCCGCCACAGATGCAGATGCCCGCTCCCCAAAGCGGACAGGGGGGCCAGCCGGAAGGACAGAGCAACAGACAGGGCCGACCGGAAGGACAGGGTAACAGACAGGGCCGGTCAGAAGGACAGGGCAGCCGGGAAGGCAGACCGTCCGAAGCCGGCAGAGAGGGCAGAGAACGTTCGTCCGATGCCGCCGGACGCGGAGGCAACAGCGGCCGGGCGAGAACCGTCGATTTCACGAAATGGCAGGCGGTGGCCGACCGGCTAATCGCGCAGTATCCGGATTTCAAAACGCTGACCGTCTCGGATGGCCGGGCTTCCATCAGCGTTTCTTCCATGGGCAACAGCCGGGCTTCCGATACATACCTGTTCGATGCGCAAACGGGCGCCGTCACGGAAGTGCGCTATTACAGAGACCTGAGCCGGGCGGACAAGCTGCGCGGTTGGATATACTCGGTGCATGTCGGGAGCTGGGGCGGCCCGGCCACCCGCATCCTTGCCTTCCTTGCCGCGCTGGCGGGAGCCTCCCTGCCGCTCACCGGCTATTACATGTGGATCAAACGAATCCGCAGAAGGGAGGAGTGACGGTTCCGGATAAAGGCACGGGAAAGGTACAGAACAGGGAAATGTCCATCAGGTATTTCCCGACGCGAGCGAGAGACTGGACGTCCGGAAACCTTCCCGACGCGAGCGGGAGACTTGCCTGTTTTGTCATTTCAAAAAAGCGGTTTGATTTATGCGCGGTCAAAAGACAGGCGCCGATGGCCGAAAAGCACGTGTCTTTTGTCGAAAGACACGTGCTTATTGTCGAAAGACACTTGACTGTGGCCGAAAAGCACGTGTCTTTCGCCCAAAAGCACGTGTCTATTGCCCGTCGACACGTGTCTTTCACCAAAAAGCACGTGTCTGCTGCCGAAAGACACGTGTTTATGACCGAAAAGCAAGTGTCTTTTGCCAAAAAGCACGTGTCTACTGCCGAAAGACACGTGTTTATGATCGAAAAGCAAGTGTCTTTTGCCAAAAAGCAAGTGTCTATTGCCAAAAGACACTTGCTTTTTTCGGAAAAAACAGCAGGATTGAATTTATGATGAACTGCGAAATATAACCTGCACGTGTTTTCCCGCAGCCTGCGGATGCCTCTCCGTGTCATCCGTTTTCGGACGGCTTCTCCGGTCGCTTGCCGGTGAAGCCGTACAAGGCCTGACCGGCCGGCGGACACAACCGTCCGGACTGCACCCGGATGTACTCAAATACATCGCCGGATGCGGCAATTAAAAAAACAATCGTATATTTGTGCCCGAAGTTTTATACATAAACATTTAAGAAGGAGATAAACATGAAACGATCTGTAACATTATGCACGCTGCAATGGGGAGACCTTCCCCTCGAAACGGTTTGCCAAAAGGCAAAATCTTTTGGATATGACGGACTGGAACTGGCCGTTCCTGCCCATGTGGACACGCACGAAACGAATCCCGCCTATTACCGGGGGATTCTGGACACGCTGGGGAAATATGAACTGAAACTGTTTTCCATTTCGACCCACCTGATCGGGCAGGCCGTATGCGACAACATCGACATCCGTCACAAAAGCATCCTGCCGGATGCCATCTGGGGCGACGGCGATCCGGAAGGCGTACGCCGCCGCGCCGCACAGTCCGTGATCGAATCCGCCCATGCCGCCAAGGCCCTGGGCATCGATACCGTTAATGGCTTTACCGGCAGTTCCATCTGGCATCTGCTGTATTCCTTTCCTCCCGTATCGGAACAGATGATTGAGGACGGTTATGCCGACTTCGGCCGCCGCTTCAAACCCATCCTGGACGAATATGCCCGGCTGGGCGTCCGCTACGCGCTGGAAGTACATCCGTCCGAGATTGCGTTTGACACGCATTCCGCCCGCCGCGCACTGGAAGCCGTCGATCACCACCCGGCCTTCGGATTCAACTTCGATCCGAGCCACCTGGGATACCAGGGCGTGGATTACGTGGATTTCATCTACGAATTTTCGGAGCGCATCTTTCACGTACACATGAAAGACGTCTACTGGAGCGACATGCCCAGGCGCGTGGGCGTGTTCGGCGGCCACGTGACGTTCGGCGACCCGCGCCGCTACTGGAATTTCCGCAGCATCGGGCGGGGCAGCATCCGCTTCGAGGAAATCATACGGGCGCTGAACGCGATTGGTTACCGCGGCCCCCTGTCGATCGAATGGGAAGACAGCGCCATGGACCGGGAACAGGGCGCCATCGAATCCTGCCGTCTGGTTAGGGGCTACGATTTTGAACCGTCGGCAGTCGCCTTCGACGCTCATTTTGGAAACTGAAATACGACCGGGATGAGACGTCTTTTATTTTTGTCTGTCATAGGGGGAAGCCTGCTGGTTGCCGGGTGCGGCAACCGGACCTCCTCCCCCTTCCCGTTCCTGGATACATCGCTGACGGCAGAAGAACGGGCTGCCGACATCGTCTCGCGGCTGACGCTGGACGAAAAAATCAGCCAGATGCTCAATGCCACGCCCGCCGTCGAACGGCTGGGCATACCGCCCTACGACTGGTGGAACGAATGTCTGCACGGCGTGGGACGCACCGAATATAACGTGACGGTCTATCCGCAGGCCATTGGCATGGCCGCCGGCTGGGACACGGAAGCCATGCGGCAGATGGGCGACTTTACGGCCGAAGAAGCACGGGCCGTCTACAATGCGGCACAGGCCAAACAGGACTGCCGGATCTACCACGGACTGACCTTCTGGACGCCGAACATCAACATTTTCCGCGATCCGCGGTGGGGCCGGGGACAGGAAACCTACGGCGAAGATCCCTGCCTGACCGGTCTGCTCGGCAAGCATTTTGTCGAAGGGTTGCAGGGAAACGATCCCGGCTACCTGAAGGCCGCCGGCTGCGCCAAACATTATGCCGTGCACAGCGGCCCCGAATCGTCGCGCCATACCTATAATGCCAGGGTAAGCAACTACGACCTGTGGGACACCTACCTCCCCGCTTTCCGGACACTGGTGGAGGCGGGCGTGGCCGGCGTCATGTGCGCCTACAACGCCTTTGAAGGCCAGCCCTGCTGCGGCAGCGACAAACTGATGATCGACATCCTGCGCAACGACTGGCATTTCACCGGCTACGTGACCTCCGACTGCGGGGCGATCGACGACTTCTACAAAATGCACCGGACGCATCCCTCGGCGGCCGAAGCCGCGGCCGATGCCGTCATTCACGGCACGGACGTGGACTGCGGCAACGAAGCCTACCGCGGACTGAAACAGGCGGTGGACGAAGGAATCATTACCGAAAGTCAGATTGATGTTTCGCTGAAACGGCTGTTTGCCATCCGCATCCGCCTGGGCATGTTCGACCCGAAAGAATCGGTTCCCTTTTCGCAGATCGACGAATCATCTCTTGAAAAGGAAGCACACACGGCCCTGGCGCTGAAAATGGCGCGCCAGTCCGTCGTCCTGCTTAAAAACGACGGAACGCTGCCCCTGAAAAAGGACCGGCTGAAGAAAATAGCCGTCCTCGGGCCGAATGCCAACGACCCCGAAGTGCAGCTGGGCAATTACAACGGCTTCCCGACGCGCACCGTCACGCCGCTGGACGGATTGAAGGAAAAGTTGCCGGACGTTGAAATCGTGTATGACAAGGCCTGCGAATTGACGACCCTCCCGGCAGAGGCGCAGACGATTGCCGCCAAATACGGGGAAGCGGACGCGATTGTTTTCGTGGGCGGCATCTCGCCGCGGGTGGAAGGCGAAGAAATGCCGGTGAAGATTGAAGGCTTCTATGGCGGCGACCGTACTTCCATTCTGCTGCCGGAGGCCCAGACTGCGCTGCTGAAAGCGTTGAAGGCTACGGGCAAGCCGGTCATCTTTGTGATGATGTCGGGCAGCGCCATTGCCATGCCCTGGGAATCGGCGCACGTGAATGCCATCCTCAACAGCTGGTATGGAGGCCAGGCCGCAGGCCAGGCAATTGCCGACGTGATCCTGGGCGACTACAATCCTTCCGGCCATCTCCCGCTGACGTTCTATGCCGGCGACTCGGATCTGCCCGACTTTGAAGATTATGACATGAGCAATCGCACCTACAAGTATTTCAAGGGTAAAGCGCTGTATCCTTTTGGATACGGGCTGAGTTATACGACGTTCGGCTTCCGGTGGATCGACCGGCCCGGAGAGCGGTATCAGGCCGGCGAAACGCTCCGGCTGTCGGTGGAAGTGAAAAACGGAGGCGCCGTCTTCGGCGAGGCCGTCAGTCAGGCGTACATCAAGTATCCCGGCGAGAAAGCCGGCCTGCCGCTCAGAGAGTTGCGCGCCTTTGCCCGGCATCGCATCGACGCGGGCGAAACGGTGCAGTGGACGTTCTCCATCCCTTTGAGTCAGCTGGCCAAGTGGGACGACGCATCCGGCGCGCCGGTCGTGCCCGGAGGAACCTATACGGTGTTTGTGGGGAATCATTCGGAAGATGAGGCCGTGAGCGCTTCCTTTATGATAGAATAGCCATTATGAGAGAAGAAAGGAAATTTACAGTGAAACAGAAAAATATTTTTACCGCTTCGGGGATTGGTTGTGTGATTTGGTGTCTGGTGTATGTTGCGAGCTTTCCCCTGACTGCCATTTCACAGGAAACCGGTCTCCGGGCGGTTCCTGCCGTTTCGGAACAGCGGGTACAGGAACTTAAGGACTTGCACTGGGGAATGTTTGTCTGCTGGTCTTTCAGTACATTTTCCGGAAGGGAATGGACGAACGGAGTGGCAAAACGGACAGACTATGACCACCTTTTTCCGGCCCGGAAGGTGGATACCGACCAGTGGGCAAAAACCGCCAGCGAAGCGGGAATGGGTTACATCCTGTTCCTGACCAAACATCACGACGGCTTTTGTCTCTGGGATACCCGAACGACAGACCGCAAAATAACGAACGCGCCGCTTGGCAGGGACGTCCTGGCGGAACTCAAAAAGTCATGCGACAGATACGGGATCAAACTTGCGCTCTATTTTTCGGAAGGCGACTGGACCTGGGCGGCAGCGGTTGACGGCGAGGGCGGCAGCGGCGGCAACAATCCCGAAACGAAAAAAGCGCAGTTGAAGGAGTTGTTGACGCAGTATGGAGATATTGAGTACATCTGGTTTGACCATGCTGCGGGTAACGGCGGACTGAGCCACGACGAAACAACGGCGTGGTGCAAGGAGTTCCAGCCGAACTGTTTCGTCGGATACAATCACGGCGATCAGGCGTCGGCAGACATCCGGCTTGGCGAAATGGGCAAGCCCGGAACGCTTGACGACGAGGCCGGTCCGTATATGGGCACAGTCAAAAACAATAACTGGAAACTTGCCGAGTTCACGTATCCGATTTTGCCGGAACATCAGGGCGGCGCCATGTGGTTTTATTCGTTGCCCGAACACGACCGGCTGGTTCATCCGGCGTCGAAGCTTTTTGACGATTATCTTGGCGCGAAAAAATTCGGCAATATTTTCTCAATCAACATCGGCCCGGACTACGAAGGAAAAATACGCGATATCGACGTGGAAACGTTGCGGGAAGTCGGACGGCTTATCAAAAAACAGACGTCCTCCGCTTCCGCCGCCGCTGCAGAAAATTTTCATGCGACGTCATTATCCAAGCATATCCGGTAAGGCAACTTACGGGAAAATTTCTTTTTTCCCGGCCAGCAGCGTATTCCGCATCAGCGAAATGATGGTCATCGGGCCGACGCCACCCGGAACAGGCGTAATGTAGCTGCATTTCGGAGCTACTTCGCCGAAGCATACGTCGCCTGTCAGTTTGTAGCCGCTTTTGGTGGCGCTGCTCGGCAGGCGCGTTGTGCCGACGTCGATGACCACGGCGCCTTCCTTCACCATGTCGGCTTTCAGAAATTCGGGCACGCCCAGCGCGACAATGAGAATATCTGCACTCAGGCACCTCTCTTTCAGGTTTTCCGAACGGCTGTGACATACCGTCACCGTGCAGTCGCCCGGATAACCTTTCTGCATCATCAGCATGGCTACGGGTTTGCCGACGATGTTGCTGCGTCCCAGTACGACACAGTGTTTACCCACGGTTTCAATGCGGTAACGTTTCAGCAGTTCCAAAATTCCGGCCGGCGTTGCCGACTTGAAACAGGGCAGTCCGAGCGACATCCGCCCGACGTTGACGGGGTGAAATCCGTCGACATCCTTCCTGTAGTCAATGGCTTCAATGACTTTCTGCTCCGAAATATGTGCCGGCAAAGGCAGCTGGACGATGAACCCGTCCACGTCCACATCCCGGTTCAGTTCATCCACCCTGCGCAGCAGTTCTTCTTCCGTTACGTCCGTTTCATATCGAATCAGGGTTGATCTGAACCCGATCTCTTCGCAGTTTTTCACCTTGCCGGCCACGTAGGTTTCGCTTCCGCCGTCGTGCCCCACCAGCATCGCTGCCAGGTGGGGAATCTTACCTCCCGCCTTCCTGATTTCCGTTACTTCGCCGGCCAGTTCCGCTCGGATTTGGGCGGCGATGGCCCTGCCGTCTATCAACTGATATTTTTGCTGTTCGTCCATAGCTGTCTTTTTTGTGTTCCGCGCCCCCGTACCGCATTTCCGGATGTCCGGAACAGGGAAACAAAGAACTGTTTTTAATGTGGGGATTTTATCTTCTTTTGGAAGCCAGCATCTTCCGGGCGCCGGGTGCGGGACCGGAAACCATGCGCATCATTCTGCGCATCTCTTCCATCTGTTTGAGTAACCGGTTCACGTCCTGTACCGAGGCGCCGCTTCCCGCTGCAATCCGCTGCCGTCGCGGGCCGTTCAGGATGGCCGGGCTGGAGCGTTCGGCCGGCGTCATGGAATGGATCATCGCCTCTATGCGGACAAAGGCGTTGTCGTCAATATCCATCTCCCTGACCGCTTTGCCGAAGCCCGGCAGCATGGAGACCAGGTCTTTCAGGCTCCCCATCCGCTTGACCTGCTGTATCTGACTGAGGAAATCATTGAAATCAAACTGATTCTTTGCGATTTTTTTCTGCAGTCGACGGGCTTCTTCCTCGTCGAACTGTTCCTGGGCGCGCTCCACCAGCGAGACGACGTCGCCCATGCCGAGGATACGGTTGGCCATGCGTTCGGGGTGAAAAACATCCAGTGCATCCATTTTTTCGCCGGTGCCGATGAACTTGACCGGCTTGTCGACCACCGTGCGGATGGAAAGCGCCGCGCCTCCCCGCGTGTCGCCGTCGAGCTTGGTCAGCACCACGCCGTCGAAATCCAGGCGTTCGTTAAATTCCCTGGCCGTATTGACGGCGTCCTGTCCGGTCATGGCATCGACGACAAACAGGATTTCGTCCGGCTGCACAGCCTTTTTGATGGCGGCGATTTCCTGCATCATCTGCTCGTCGATTGCCAGGCGACCGGCCGTGTCTATAATCACCGGATCGTACCCCTTTTTCCTGGCTTCCGCAAGGGAGTGGAGCGCAATTTCTACCGGATTCCCGTTTCCCGCTTCGGAGTACACCGGCACGCCGATCTGTTCGCCCAAAATGTGCAGTTGTTCAATGGCCGCCGGCCGGTAGACGTCGCAGGCTACCAGCATGGGATTCTTCCCCTTTTTGCTTTTCAGCAGGCTGGCCAGTTTCCCGGAGAATGTGGTTTTACCCGAACCTTGCAGACCGGACATCAGAATTACCGCCGGCGAACCTTTCAGCTGGATTTCTTCCGCCGTACCGCCCATCAGTTGCACCAGTTCGTCGTGCACGATCTTGATCATCAACTGCCCCGGCCTGATGGAGGTCAGCACATGCTGTCCCAGCGCTTTTTCCCTGACCGTATCGGTAAACTGCCTTGCCACCTTGTAGTTCACGTCGGCGTCCAGCAGTGCGCGACGGATGTCTTTCAGCGTTTCGGCCACATTCAGCTCCGTAATCCGGCCTTCTCCTTTTAACAGTTTCAGGGAGCGCTCCAGTTTATCACTTAAATTTTCAAACATATAGACTTTTATCTTTTTGGATCGGTCGGCAAAAGTACGAAAAATCCGGGGAAAGCCGTATGTGTCCGGCCGTTTTTTTGAGAATGGCGGTCCCGGCCATGCCCGGAAAACTCAACCTTCATTCATCCCGACAGATTTTGGAGGGTACATTCCAATTTTGTCGCACTTTAGTGTCTTTTTGCCGCATCGCGACGGAACAATACCGGAAACGACCTTCGCGCAGGGAGCACAGGGAATGTCAGCAGAAAAACGTTCCACATAAGGTTCTGTAAATAAATGATTGCATCCCCGTAAAGCCGGCAGGCGCAGAAGTTACCGGTAAATGGTTGTTGCCGGACTTGCGTATGAAAACACAGGATGTAAAATCCGGCATGTGTAACTGTTTTTGTCTTTCGCCTTAAAGGGCAAACCATTTTTCCAATTGATTTTGCCCTCGTCTTCAAAAAAGTTTTCATTTGTTCTTCAGAAATAAAACTTACAATGACGAATATACGGGAGGGAGACTCTCCATCGCAGGGGACAAATAAACCCGAAATGTCCATTAGACGCTTCTCCTGTCGTGTCCGGAAGAGAAGACGGCCGGCCGGCAGCAAACGGAATATCCGCCCGTCAACCCGTCCCGGCAGGGACGGAATGTGGACGAAAAAGGGGGCACGGCGGACAGATGCCGGGGCGGTGTCCATCCGCCTGTCTTATCCT
>JAIRXI010000365.1 GCA_031268395.1 Tannerella sp.
TGTATCGGCCTTGTGCTATTATTTGCCTGTCTTCCGGCTTAATGTTTAATTGTATCATAGATCTTTTTTATGACAAAGATACAAATTATATCTCATATATCAACCGAGTTGAGTATAACTCAATTCCATGGATATATTTGACGTCATGTTTAATTGTATTTTGACCGCAAAGATACAATTCATTTTTTATATTAGCGACATTGTGGCCGGGACGGGTTGACGGGCGGATATTCCGTTTGCTGCCGGCAGACCGTCTTCTCTTCCGAACACGACAGGAGAAGCCTCTAATGGACATTTCGGGATCATTTTTCCGGTTGTTTTTGCCCTCGTCTTCAAAAAAGGTTTCATTTGTTCTTCAGCAATAAAAACTTACCATGACGAATATACATGGCTCGCATGGGAGGGAGACTCGCCATATTTGTTTCTGCAAACAGGTATCATGGCCCTGCCCGCAGAAATCTTATACCCGTAATCTTTGGCCCGCCTGCGAAAATAAAAGCGTTGGGGAATAGCGTTGCTGCGCAAAAAATGGAACAAAACGTTCAACTGCCATTTTTATGGGGAGAACGAAACGGCGATCCGCACGCAAGTTTGGCGTACGCGGATCGCCCAACGCCTGCTAACTCATACAAAAAACACGTATCTTTGTACGCTCATAATTTAAACAGAGTTAGACATGAACGAAGAAAATGACTTTACGTATGATGAGGATGAAGCGGTGCGTTTCATCCGGAATTATCTTCCGCTGGAGATGAAGGAACGGTTTAGTGACGACGATCTGCTATACTTCACGGACCTGATTGCGGAATATTACGAGTCGAAAGGATTTTTCGACGGCGCGGACGATGACGTGGTGGAAATTGACGAAGAGGAGATGATCCGGTATGTGGTGAAAAATGCCGGTCGCGACGGCGTGGGCAGGCTGACTGCCGACGAGGTGACGCTGATCGTGCAGGGCGAACTGGCCTACTGCGAATCCATTCGCCTGTTCGAGTAGTCCGCGGCGATGAAAGAAAAAGTGAAACGCTGGAGCGGCTGGATGCTCTGCGTGGCCGTTGCTGCGCTGACCGGGTGCAAGTCGAGTGAGACGGCGGAAGGCGCGGCCGGCAAGACGGCTGCGGACGTCTTCGGCGGTACGGCCGTGGGCGGCACGGCGGGCGCCTGTATCAGCCGGAAGATGGCAGAAAGGAGAGTGGAACTGGACGTCGTTTTGCCCCGGAAAAGGGCGATCGAAACGGCGAGAAAGGGAGAAGCCGTGAAAGTGACCTTCGATTCCGGCCTGCTGTTTTTGAAGAATGCCAGTACGCTCTGCGACACGGCAAAATACATCCTGCGACAGCTGGCGGCCTGCGTGAACCGCTATCCGGATACCGATCTCCGAATCGCCTGTTACACGGACAGCGCGGGCGATGCGGAACTGAACCTCATCCTGTCGGAACGGCGCGCCAGGGGCGTCCGGGACTACCTGGAGGCGCAGGGCGTGGCGGCGAGCCGGATGACCTTCCAGGGCATGGGCGCACTCCACCCCGCAGCCGACAATCGCACGCCGTCCGGCCGGGCACAAAACCGGCGGCTGGAAATCTGGCTCCTGGCCGGCGAACAGATGCTGCTCGAAGCACAATTGCAGAAAAAATAAAATGAACCCGTTCAGATTCATTCCACAAATGATTCGTATTTTTACCGCAAAATGAAACGTATGGAAAATGAGGCGGTCCTGCTGGCAGACGACTTGCAATCGGCATGTGACGTGCTGCGTGGCGGCGGGTTGATCCTGTATCCCACCGACACGGTGTGGGGGATCGGATGCGATGCCGCCAGCGCCCTGGCGGTGGAGCGCATCTACACGCTCAAGCGCCGCGCCGACCGCAGGGCAATGCTTGTCCTGCTCGACAGCGCCGACCGGCTGGAAACGTATGTCGAAGAAGTCCCCGCCATTGCACGGGAACTGATGGAGGTGGCGGTCCGGCCGCTGACGATTATCTACCCAAAAGCGCGCAACGTGGCGCCGAACCTGCCGGGCGAAGACGGCAGCCTCGGCATCCGCATCACGGACGAGCCGTTTTCCGGACGGCTCTGCCGGATGTTTTGCAGGCCCGTGGTCTCCACTTCGGCCAATCTCAGCGGCCAGCCCTCGCCGGCCTCGTTCCGGGAGATTGCGGAAGAGATCCGCACGGGCGTCGATTACGTGGTCCGCTACCGGCAGGACGACACCCGCCCGGCCCGTCCGTCGGGCATCCTGCAAATAAGCCCCGGCGGTCTTGTCCGGGTAATCCGTGAATAGGCATGAACAGGCGCCGGCAAACCCTTGTCTATGTCCTGTCGGACTTCGCAGTGGCCTCCCTCGTCTGGCTGCTGCTGAACATGCTGCGCTATGTGGAGGTGGCACAGTATGGCGGGTTCGACACGCTGGCCCGCTACCTCGCTTCTTCCCAGGTACTGAAGGGGCAGTTGCTGATTCCCTTTTGCTGGCTGACGCTGTATTATTTTTCCGGATATTACAACATCCCGTTTGGCAAGTCGCGCATCTGGGAACTGTTCGGGACGTTTGTCTGCGTCGCCGTCGGCGTGATCTTTATTTTCTTTGCCGTCGTACTGAACGACCTGCCCCCGTCGTTCGATATTTACCTCCGGATATTCTTTTCCTACTGGGCGATGCAGTTTTTCCTGACGTATGCCGTGCGCTGTTCGATCACGCTTCATGCGCTGCGGAGGATGCGCCGCGGCGAATGGGCGTTGAATGCATTGATCATCGGCGCGGGACGGCAGGCGTTACAGGCGAAAAAAGACCTGACGGAACTGGGATACCGCATTACCGGGTTTGTACGGATCGGCGCCGGGACGCCCACGGCGCCGGAAGACGAACTGCTGGGGAGCCTGGACGATCTGCCGCAACGGGTGGCAACCTGCCCGGTCGACGAACTGGTGCTGGCGCCGGACGCCATGCCGGATACCGAAATCATCCGCATCCTTTATTCCCTCTACCATTATTCCCTCCCCGTCAAGATCAGGGCGGGGAAAAACAACCCGCTTGCCAGGGGCAGGGTGAAAACGATTCACGGAATCCCGTTTATCGAAGTGACGGCAAACAACTTCTCCGAAGCAGGCAAGAACATCAAGCAGGCCATGGACAAGGCGGTCTCCGTGCTGGTGCTGACCCTGCTCTCGCCGATGTATGTCTACATCGCTTTCCGTGTGAAGAGAAGTTCGCCGGGGCCGGTTTTTTTCAGTCAGGAACGCATCGGCTACCGGGGACGGCCGTTCACGATCTACAAGTTCCGGACGATGTATGCGGACGCCGAAGGCCGGCAGGAACCGCTGCTGACGGGACGGGACGATCCGCGCGTGACGCCGTTCGGACGCTTCCTGCGCAAATACCGGCTGGACGAATTTCCCCAGTTCTGGAACGTGCTGAAGGGAGACATGTCCCTGGTTGGGCCGCGCCCGGAACAGCGCTACTATATCGAGCAGATCGTCCGCAAGGCGCCTTACTATTACCTGCTCCACAACGTCCGCCCGGGCATCACGTCGTGGGGGATGGTGAAGTATGGCTATGCCGACACGGTCGACAAGATGATCGAACGCCTCGACTACGACATCATGTATTACGAAAACATGTCCCTGAGCCTCGACCTCACGATTCTGGCATACACCGTCAAAATAGTATTCACCGGAAAGGGCGTGTGACATGAACAGAAAGGACAGATTTTACCGTTTCCTGCTGTGGCGGGAGAAACACATCCGGGAACGGCATTTCATACTGTTTCTCAGTTTCCTTGTCGGGATCGGCACGGCGCTGGTCGCCATCCTGCTGAAACAGCTGATCCATTACATTCAGGGCTGGCTCGTGACCGACAGCCAGGAAGGGATGAACGGCTGGCTGCCGCTGTATCCGGTCGTCGGGATTCTGCTGTCGGGGCTGTTTGTGCACTATCTTGTTCGCGACGACATCAGTCACGGCGTGACGAAAATACTCTACGCCCTCTCGCAGCGGAAAAGCCGCATCAAACCCCACAACATGTGGTCGTCGCTGGTGGCCAGTTCGGTCACCATCGGCTTTGGCGGGTCGGTCGGGGCCGAGGCGCCGATCGTCCTGACGGGTGCGGCCATCGGCTCCAACCTCGGACGCCTGTTTCGCATGGAGCAGAAAACGCTGATGCTGCTTGTCGGCTGCGGTGCCGCCGGCGCCATTGCGGGCATCTTCAAGGCGCCGATCGCCGGACTGGTATTCGTCATCGAGGTACTGATGCTGGATCTTACCATGTCCTCCGTCCTGCCGCTGCTCATCTCGTCCGTCACGGCGGCCACGATGTCGTATATCTTTACCGGGACGGACGCCATCTTCAAATTCTCGCAGACGGAAGCCTTTGAAATCGGGCGCATTCCCTACGTCCTGCTGCTGGGCATTTTCTGCGGACTGGTCTCGCTCTATTTCACCCGCGCCATGAACCGTATCGAAAACACCTACCGCAAACTGCCCCGCCAGCGGCAGAAATTCCTGCTGGGAGTGACGACGCTGAGCGTCCTGATCTTTCTTTTCCCGCCGCTCTACGGCGAAGGGTACAACACCATCGAATCGCTGCTCGACGGGCAATACATCTTCCTGATGAACGGCAGCCTTTTCCGCAGCCTGAGCGGGAACGGCTGGGGGATCATCCTCTTCACGGGACTGATTCTCCTGACCAAAGTCTTTGCTTCGAGCGCCACGAACGCGGCCGGCGGCTGCGGCGGAATCTTCGCCCCCAGCCTCTATCTGGGGTGCATCGCGGGATTTATGTTTGCGCATGTATCCAATTATTTCGACTTCATGCATCTCCCGGAAAAGAATTTTGCCCTGATGGGTATGGCGGGCGTCATGTCGGGCGTCATGCATGCGCCGCTGACGGGCGTTTTTCTGATCGCCGAACTGACCGGCGGCTACGACCTTTTCCTCCCGCTGATGATTGTCTCCATGACGTCCTGCATGATGATCATCGCCTTCGAGCCGCACAGCATCTACTCCATGCGGCTGGCCAAGAAAGGCAAGCTGCTGACGCATCACAAGGACAAGGCCATCCTGACACTGCTGAAGATAAACAGCGTGATTGAGACGGATTTCCTGCCCGTCCGTCCGGAGATGACGCTGGGCGAGATTGTCAGGGAGGCGATTGCCTGCAGTCCGCGCAGCCTGTTCCCGGTGGTGGACCGAAACAACGTCCTGCTGGGACTGGTGCTGGTAGACAATATAAGGAACATCATGTTCCGGCCGGAACTGTACGGGCGCCTGAAGGTGTCGAAATTCATGGTTTCCGCGCCGGCCAAACTGCAACCGGACATGTCGATGGAAAAGATCATGCAGATCTTCGACGACACCAAGGCCTGGAACCTTCCCGTCGTCGACCCGGCGGGACGGTACATGGGCTTCGTTTCCAGGTCAAAAGTATTCACCGCCTACCGGGAAGTGCTGATAGACACGCTTTCGGAGGAATAACAGGGTTTCAACCATTCAATAATAAACCATCTCCGGCAGCTTCTCCTCCTTTCTTGTGGAGAAAAGCCGGGGGACAAAAATAAAAAGATGAACAGCATCACAGGAACACCCTCCCGGCCACAGTCCCCTTCGCCGCAGGAGAGGGATCGGGGGAGAGACAGGAAAACACTGCGCATCGTCTACATGGGCACGCCGGATTTTGCGGTAGAGAGTTTGCGTGTCCTGGTGGAGGGCGGTTACCGGGTCGTTGGCGTCGTCACGATGCCCGACAAGCCGGCGGGACGGCACGGCAGCGTCCTGCAATCCAGTCCGGTCAAGCAGTATGCACAGCGGCAGGGCATTCCCGTCCTGCAGCCGGAGAAACTGAAAGACGAAGCTTTCCTGGCAGCACTTCGCGCCCTGAAAGCCGACCTGCAAATTGTAGCGGCCTTCCGCATGTTGCCCGAAGTCGTGTGGAACATGCCGCCCCTGGGCACGTTCAACCTGCACGCCTCGCTTCTGCCGCAGTATCGCGGCGCGGCGCCCGTCAACTGGGCCTTGATCAACGGCGAAAAGGAAACGGGCGTAACCACGTTTTTCCTGACTCACGAAATCGACACCGGCCATATCCTCTGCCGGCGACGCCTGCCGATCGCCGTGACGGACGATGCGGGCAGCCTTCATGACAAACTGATGACGCTGGGCGCCGCGCTGGTAATCGAAACCGTCGACCTGCTGCTGGCAAGCGGCGGACAGGCAGACACGATCCCGCAGGAAACGCTGACCGCTTCCGGCGTCGAACTCCGTCCCGCGCCGAAACTCTTCAAAGACACCTGTCGCATCAACTGGCAACAGTCTGCCGGGGCTGTCCGCGATTTCATCCGCGGCCTCTCGCCCAGTCCGGCCGCCTGGACGGAATGGATGGCTGCGGATGCAGCGCCACAGTCGATGAAGATTTTCCGGTCGGAAAGCCTTCCGGAGAGGCACGCACTGTCGCCCGGCGCAGTCCGTACCGACGGCTGCTCGTATCTCGACGTGGCCGCAACGGACGGATTCGTCCGGCTGCTTTCCGTTCAGCTGGCCGGCAAACGGCAGATGGACATGAAAGACTTCCTGAATGGCCTCAAACAGGCCGCCGTGACAGTCAGGTGACGCACAGGGCGGACACCTGCCGGAGCTGTGTCCATCCGCTGTCTTACCCTGCGCGAAATAATCCCAACATGTCCATTAGACACTTCCCCGTCGTGTCCGGAAGAGAAGACGGCTTGCCGGCCGCAAACGGAATATCCGCCCGTCAACCCGTCCCGGCCTTCTATAACGATG
>JAIRXI010000007.1 GCA_031268395.1 Tannerella sp.
TGTATCGGCCTTGTGCTATTATTTGCCTGTCTTCCGGCTTAATGTTTAATTGTATCATAGATCTTTTTTATGACAAAGATACAAATTATATCTCATATATCAACCGAGTTGAGTATAAATGCAAAGTCTCTTCTGTTTGTTTATAATTGCACGGCAATAACGCCTCCCAGTTGATGGGAGTTTGTAATGTGGGGATTGCCTGGAGGGCAGAACCGAGCCATAAGAAAGGTTCAACTTCGGCCTGAAGACAGCCTCTCAAAAGGGTATAGAATATACAGTTGGCCTCCTCCCCGCTGTCATATCCCGAAAACAGGTATTTCTTACGTCCCGATACCGTACCCCGTTTCGCATTCCTAAAACGGCATCTGTGGCGCGCCGTTGGAGATAAAATCCTCCTGAGCGGGCACAGCCTGCAGATAGGCCTGGTCGGCATCGCCATTGATGCTGGAGGTAAATTCGCGGCTGGATTCTTCGTCCAGGTTTGTGAATTTGGCATACTCTCTCTTGAAGCGCAGGTGTATGTCACCCGTAGCGCCGTTGCGATGCTTGGCGATGATGATTTCCGCCAGTCCGATCAGTGAATTTCCTTTCTCGTCGTCGAAGATCTTGTAGTATTCCGGGCGGTGAATGAAACAGACCATGTCCGCATCCTGTTCGATGGCGCCCGATTCGCGCAGGTCGGCCAGGTGGGGGCGTTTGCCTTCGCTCCCCTGGCGGTTTTCCACGCCTCGGTTCAGCTGCGAAAGGGCAATGACGGGGATGTTCAATTCTTTGGCCAGCCCTTTGAGCGACCGCGAAACGGTGCTGACTTCCTGTTCGCGGCTTCCGAACTTTGTTTTCTGCTGCTTGCTTTCGGTGGCGGTCATCAGTTGCAGGTAGTCTATGAAGATGCATTTCACGTCATGCTCGCGAACCAGCCGCCGCGCTTTGCTTCGCAATTCGAAGATCGAAAGGCCGGGCGTATCGTCCACATAGATTTTGGCGTCCATCAGGTCATTGATTTTGTATTCCAGCTGCTCCCACTCGAAACGCTCCAGTCGTCCGCTTTTGATCTTGTCGCCGGAGATTTCGCATACGTTTACGATCAGGCGGTTCACCAGCTGCACGTTACTCATTTCGAGAGAGAAGAGCGCTACTGGAATATCAAAGTTCACGGCCATGTTCTTGGCCATCGAGAGCACAAAGGCGGTCTTGCCCATGGACGGACGGGCGGCGATGATCACCAGGTCGGAATTTTGCCAGCCGGACGTGATCCTGTCCAGCGCCGTAAAACCGCTACGCAGGCCGCTGAGACCTTCTTTCCGGGCAGCGGCTTTTTTCAGCAGTTCCCTGGCTTCCTTGATGATGGGATTGATCTGTATGGCTTCGTTCTTGATATTCCGCTGGGCGATTTTGAACAGTTCAGCCTCGGCTTCCTGCATCAGGTCGTCGATATCCGTGGTTGCGTCGTAGGCTTTGGCCTGCACCTGGCCGGTATACCGGATCAGTTCCCGCGCCAGGAATTTCTGGGCGATGATACCGGCATGGTATTCAAGGTGCGCCGTACTGGCCACCTTTTCCGTCAGCTGGGAGATGTAGAACGGCCCGCCGATGGCGTCCAGGTTGCCATTGCGGCTGAGCTGTTCCGTCACGGTGAGCATGTCTATCGGACGCTGATGTGTGGCCAGGTCCACGATGGCCTCATAAATCAGTTCATGTGCCCTGATGTAAAAACTTGCGGGTTTCAGTATTTCGCTGACCTGGAAATACGCGTCTTTCTCAAGCATCAGCGCGCCCAGCACGGCTTCTTCGATTTCCCGCTCCTGCGGCTGAAGCCGGCCCGCGTCCGACACCTGCATTTCTTCCGGTTTTCTCCGGCTTGTTTTTCTGTTCTGTTCGTCTGCCATTGTCTCGTTTAATTTGCCGCCAAAAGTAGTTATTTCAGCAAAACCGCCCTCCCGTTTCGTGCGCTTTTTATCAACAGTATTTGAACAGGGGGCATTTGTCCCGGAATGTTCACCGGACGTTTTCTCTGTCGTACCCGGGCGAGGCGGCCTCTGTCCCGGAAGAACAGGAGCAGAGTGATACGGCCTCGGGATTACAAGCTCCGTCCTCCATTGAAAGGGGGTGGCCCGTATTAGAATCGTACGCTTACATCAACACCCGCCTGCAGAGGTTTTCCCTTTTGCCCTAGCGACTGTCCCATCGACTCGAAACAGAATGCGACATAATCCGTATTCAATGTATTCTTCGTCCACAGAGACAGTTCGAAAATGCCCTTGGCGACGGAGGCTTTCATGTCCAGCAGGCCGTAGAAGTCCTGTGACACGCTGTTATCCGCCGTCCAGTAGATTTTCCCTGCGGCATGATAGCGGGCATGCAGGAGCAAACGGTCTATCCACCGGTTGCGGAACGACTTCCGGTAGACGGCGACGGTTGACAGGGTCTGCTGCGGTGCATAGGGGACGTATTTCCCGGCATATCCGGCATCGCCGCCGCCGGCCGCCTTCCCGAACGTCGCATGTGTATAGCCGTAGCCGGCCGTCAGGCCGAGTGCGTTCGACAGGCGGGCAGACAGGCTCAGTTCCACGCCCTTGCTTGCCATGCGTCCCGCGTTACTCAGCATCCGTCCCTGCCCGCTGCCGACGAACTGCGTCAACTGGACATCGCGCACATCCACATAAAACAGTGTGATTTCTCCCTGCAGCGCATGTTCGAACCACTCGCCACGGTAGCCCGCTTCGTAGTTCCAGCTGTATTCGGGACGGTACGAAACCGTTTCGTCCACGTTCAGCGGCGCCTCTGCCGGCGCATATTTTTCGCGCAGCGCTTGCTGCACCAGGTCGGCGAACATCTGGATGTTATACCCTCCCGCCTTGTATCCGTTGGCGACAGAGAAATAGACGCAGTCTCCGCCGTTCCATTCGTATTTCAGCGCCACCTTGGGGAGGATTTCCCTGAAAGAAAGGCTGCCGGAACCCTGGAGCGTCGTGTCGGCGCGCATCGGGACGGCCGGACGGTTCCCCATCCGGACATCCAGGTTCATCCCCACATGCGTGTCATAGTCCATCTTCGCGCGTTCACAGTCCAGACGGATGCCGGCCGTGAGCGACAGTCCGTCCGTGAACCTGTAGGTGGACTGGTGGAAAAGCGCTCCGCCGGCGCCCGGCGTCAGGAAACGTCCGGGGATGGGGATCGCCGCGTCTGTCACCGTCATGACGGGCGCACGGGGATTGTCTTCATGTATCCGGTCGAACATGGGCTGCATGACATCGCGGATGCCGTCCGGCCCCATCGTGGTCAGGGCCGAGGTGTTCATGCGTCCGGCAAAGGCGTACACGCCAAAGAGCCACTGCCATTTGCCCGGCGAGACGGACTTCAGCGTCCACTCTTCCGTAAAGGAGCGGAGACGCTGCTTCTGGTTGATGGTAAATCGGGAAGACGGGGTGTAGTCCAGGTCCATGTACATGTCGTCGTTCAGATACTGGCAGGCGGTCACGGCATTGAAGAGCAGGCGACTGTCTGCATACTGCAGGTTGAAGTTGCCGCCGGACATCTGCCGGTCGTAGCTGCCGGGATCGTTGTAGTCCGGTTCGCCAACCGTCCCGTCCGGGGTATACGCGCCATAGGGAAAAGCGCCCTGTTTGGTGCGGTCGACGCTCAGCATCAGTTGCGCTTTCCAGCGTTCGCTGCACTGCCAGTCCAGGCGGACGCGCCCGCCGGCCACCTCGAGCCGGTCTTCCCGCCGGCCGGAAAAGCGGTTGGTGAAATAGCCTGCGCTGCGATCGAAGTATCCGCTGACAGACAGGCCAAGGCGCCGGTTCAGCCGTCCCGAAGCGAAAACGTTTGCCCGGAAGAGGCCATAGTTGCCGCTGGTTGCCGAGGCGTAGACCTGTCTGCAGTCGAGCGGCGAACGGGTATGAATATGAATGATGCCACCCATGGCGTTCCTGCCGTAAAGCGTGCCCTGCGGCCCGCGCAACACTTCTATCCGCTGTATGCCGGCGAAGTTGAAATCGAACGCCGACTTGTCCAGGTAAGGCATGTGGTCGACATAGAGGCCGACCGTCTGGCCGGTGCTGCGTTCGCCCACGCCCCGCACATATACGGGAACGGTCATCCGCGAACCGTAGTCGGGGATGTACACATTGGGAGCCAGCGTGCTCAGATCCTTTATCGAAATTATTTTCAGCCCCTCTGTCTGCGCGGCTGAAAACAGCGAAACCGAAGCCGGCAGCCCTTTGAAGGAGTTCGTCTCCTTCACGGACGGGACGACTACCACCTCGTCCAGCGCGTATAGACGTACCGTATCCGTATCGTTTTTGTCGGACGGCTGCGCATGGATGGATATTCCTCCGCAACAGGCATACAACAGAACCAGTATATTTCTTCTCATTTGTTCATATTAAAATCCGGGTGCAAAATAACGGCTATTCCCGCACCGGGGCAATCACTATTTGTGGTGATTTTTCTGCCGCGTCCGGGAAACCCGCAACAGAGGAAATTTGACGGGGAACGGGGAACGGGTTCATCGCCCGGAATTTCCGGAATATGTTACGGGAACGATGTGGCATGTTACAGTATATGGATGGAGGACACGGGCATCACATTCCGTCCCGGCCGGGACGGGTGAGCGGGGTGGTCACAGTTGAAATGTATCCGTCCCTGACGGGACAGTCAGATTTTTCCATTACCTTTGTCCACATTCCTGACATCAGAGATAAAATAAATTGAATATGAAAAAGAGACTCAAACTTGCGATGCTGCTTTTCGCCCTGTTTTCCTGTACGGGAATGGCGGCAGCAGAAAATGATCCCGACTGGGTGGATTATGTCAATCCGCTTGTGGGAAGCGAATCTTCGTATGCCCTTTCAGCGGGCAATACCTATCCGGCCATCGCCCTGCCATGGGGGATGAACTTCTGGACTCCCCAGACCGGCAAAATGGGCGACGGATGGACTTACGTCTATACGGCCAGCCGGATACGCGGCTTTAAACAGACACATCAGCCCAGCCCGTGGATCAACGACTACGGCCAGTTTTCGATCATGCCGGTGGTCGGCGCCCCGGTCTTCGACCAGGAAGAGCGCGCCAGCTGGTTTTCGCACAAGGCGGAAATCTCCCGGCCGCATTATTACAGAGTGTACCTGGCCGACCACGATGTTGTCGCGGAAATCACGCCGACCGAACGCGCGGCCATGTTTCGCTTCACCTTCCCCGAAAGCGACCGGTCATACGTCGTGATCGACGCCTTCGACAGGGGTTCGTCCGTCAGGGTCATACCGGGCGAAAATAAAATTGTCGGCTACACGACCCGCAACAGCGGCGGCGTGCCCGAAAATTTCAAAAACTATTTCGTGGTCGTCTTCGACAAGCCCTTTACCTGGCGTGCCACCTTCGCCGACTCCACACTCCATGTCGACTGCCTGGAGCAGACGGCCGGTCATGCCGGCGCCGTGGCAGGCTTCCGTACCCGCCGTGGCGAAACCGTACATGCCCGCGTAGCCTCCTCGTTCATCAGCCTCGAACAGGCCGAACAAAATCTGAAGGAACTGGGCGACGACAATTTCGACACCCTTGTCGCCAAAGGACGGGAGGTCTGGAACAGGACGCTCGGGCGCATCCGGGTGGATGGCGGCACCCCCGACCACTGCCGGACGTTTTACTCCTGTCTTTACCGCTCACTCCTCTTTCCGCGCAAATTCTACGAGATCGACGCGACGGGACGGGCTGTTCACTACAGCCCTTACAACGGCCGGGTTCTGCCCGGTTTCATGTATACCGACACGGGCTTCTGGGATACGTTCCGGAGCCTCTTTCCCTTCCTCAACCTCATGTTTCCGTCGCAAAGCAGGGAAATGCAGGAAGGTCTGATCAATGTTTACAGGGAAAGCGGATTCTTCCCCGAATGGGCCAGTCCGGGACACAGGGACTGCATGATCGGGAACAATTCGGCCTCCGTACTGACGGATGCATGGGTGAAAGGCGTACGGGTGGACGACGCGGAAACGCTGTACAGGGGCCTGACGGGCGGCACGGAACAGGTGCATCCGACAGTGACGTCTGCCGGCCGCCTGGGTCACGAATATTACAACACGCTGGGATATGTGCCCTATGACGTGAAAATCAACGAGAACGCCGCCCGCACGCTGGAATATGCCTACGACGACTGGTGCATCTACACGCTGGCCGGGGCGCTGAAACGGCCGCAGCAGGAAATCGACCTTTATGCCAGACGCGCGCTCAACTACCGCAACGTCTTCGACCGCGAAACCGGCCTGATGCGCGGCCGCAACAGGGACGGCCGTTTTATGGCGCCCTTCTCGCCGCTCAAGTGGGGCGACGCTTTCACGGAGGGAAACAGCTGGCATTATACCTGGTCGGTGTTCCACGACCCGCAGGGACTGATCGACCTGATGGGCGGACGCGAGCGGTTTGTCGCCATGCTGGATTCCGTCTTCGCCGTGCCGCCGCTTTTCGACGAGAGCTACTACGGGCAGGTCATCCACGAAATCCGCGAGATGCAGATCATGAATATGGGCAATTATGCACACGGCAACCAGCCGATCCAGCACATGATCTACCTGTACAACTACGCGGGCGAGCCGTGGAAGGCGCAATACCGGCTGCGGCAGGTGATGGACCGGCTCTACCAGGCGACGCCCGACGGCTATTGCGGCGACGAAGACAACGGACAGACCTCGGCCTGGTACGTGTTTTCTGCGCTGGGTTTCTATCCGGTCTGTCCGGGAACGGACGAATACGTGCTGGGAACGCCCCTGTTCCGACAGGTTACGCTGAATTTCGAGAACGGCCGGAAAATGGTTATTCAGGCGCGCGACAACAGTCCGCAGCATGTATATGTCCGGTCGCTGCACCTGAACGGACGGCTTCATACGAAAAATTACGTCACACATGCCGATCTGCAGCAGGGCGGCGAGATGGTGTATGAAATGTCCGTACAGCCCGACCTGACCCGCGGCACACAGTTGTCCGACCGGCCCTATTCGTTTTCCGGTACCGGCCGGTAATGTTTCGTCCGGACGGCGTCACCTCCAGCCTGTATGGGGGAAACGCCGTCCGTTTTTATCCGTCAGTAAAATTCAATGTAATATTCAACAGTTATGAAAAGAAATTATCTTCTCCTGTTCGTTCTCCTGTTTTTTTTCGCATCCGGCAGGATGATCGCCCAGAAAACAGTTATCACGTATGCCACGGGCGATTATCAGGTCAGCATATTGTCCGAAGGAGGGCAAAATGCAAACGGTTCACTGCTGAAGGGCGGCACGCCCGAAATAATAGACCACTATCTTCCGGACGGCGTTTTCCGCCTCGAAATACAGGCTTTTCTTGTCCGTACTCCGGAGAAAAATATCCTGATAGACGCCGGGGTCGGGAAAAACCTGTCTGACAATCTGAAATCCTTACACATTGCAGACGAACAGATTCATGTAATTCTTCTTACCCACATGCACGGCGACCACATCGGCGGCCTGTTGCGGGAGGGGAAAAAGGTCTTCCCCCAGGCGGAACTTTATCTGTCACAGGCGGAATACGATTACTGGATGGACAGCGAACGGGGTGCGGATGCCCGGAAAGTACTCGAAATATATAAGGACAGGCTGCATTTGTTTGTCCCCGGCGAGTTGGGCGGCGAAATACCCGATTTGATTGCGAACGTACATATTAAACCCGTCGCGGCGTATGGACATACGCCCGGACACACGGCTTTCCTTGTGGAATCGCTTGACGCAAAACTGCTGATATGGGGCGACATAGCACATGCCATGCCGGTACAGATGCCGCATCCCGAAATATCCATGTCTTTCGATGTCGATCCCGGCCAGTCGGCCGTTACCCGTAAAAAGATCCTTGAATATGTACGGAAAAACAACATCCGTATCGCAGGATCTCACATCGTATTTCCCGCCATCGGGGATATCCTGCCGGGGGAAAACGAAGGCGGATACGAATTTAAGCCTCTCTGCATCTGCGAAGGGAGTTGACGGCCGGTTTTCGTGACGAACCTCATTTTACCTGTATTTCACGCGGAGCGCTTCCGGACATGTTGGAATAACAGAGACGCAGCGCGCTGCGTCTCTACGTCTCTGCTCTTCCGGACACGACACGAGAAGCGTCTAATCATGTCCGCATACAGCCGGAAAATCCCCGATTTTCCCCCGAAAGAGGCCAAATTTCCCTATGGAAATTCCCAATTCCCTATAGGGAA
>JAIRXI010000009.1 GCA_031268395.1 Tannerella sp.
GAAGGAAAGGAGATTTGCTTTGCGAACGGTATCTTTGTACCAATGACGTGCCTAATCTTTTTCCTTTCATTTCTTCTGTCGAAATTTCTTATTCTTTTTCTTTCTGACTGCAAACATAGGATGACGGATCGGTACCTGCTGGCGCGGACTTGCAGTCCGTGCCGACCGGTACCCCGCAATGACGGCACGGGCTACAAGCCCGCGCCGGCAAGAATTGAATCTAAAACATAAATTATAATAACTGAAATGAAACGAAAGATATTAATTAATTTAATCTGGATAGTCTATATAAGCATCGGAATAAAAGCGCAGATAGTAATATCCGTACCGGAAACCTTCACCGATACCGATAATATAGAAGTAATCTTCGACGCAACGCAGGGCAACAAAGGATTGCAGGGCTATACGGGCGACGTCTATGCCCACACGGGCGTCATAACACATCAGAGCGCAAGCGGTTCCGACTGGAAACACGCGCCCGAATGGGGCGATAACAGCGAAAAATACAAGCTGACGCCCCTCGGTAACGACAAATGGAAACTCATCATTGCGCCCGGCATCCGCAGTTACTATGGCGTGGCCGGCGACGAGAGGATTCTCAAGCTGGCATTTGTGTTTCGCAGCGCCGACAAAACAAAAGAAGGCAAAGACACCGGCAATACCGACATTTTCCTCAGCCTTTCGAGCGATGCCTTCACACCTGCAACACCGGAGGAAAAAGCCCGTCCGCAGGGAATCATTGACGGTATAAACCATATCGACGAGTCCACCGTCACATTTCTGCTCTACGCTCCCGGCAAAAAACACGTTCACCTCATGGGCGATTTCAACCAGTGGAAAAAGGACAACAACTATCAGTTCTATAAAGATGGAGACCATTGGTGGTACACGCTGACAGGTCTGGACAAGAATCAGGAATACGCTTTCCAGTATCTCATCGACAACACTTTTAAAATCGGCGACGCCTATTGCGAGAAAATCCTCGACCCTCAAAACGACCCGTACATATCCGGCGACACCTATCCCAACCTGAAAGCATACCCTGTTGAGACCGAAGGTATAGTATCCGTATTCAAGATCAACAGAGAACAATACAACTGGCAGACAACCGCCTTTGCAGCGCCCAAAAAAGAAGAACTCGTCATCTACGAATTGCTTATACGTGATTTTACGACGGCCGGAACTATAAAAGCCGCAAAAGCCAGGTTAGATTATATCGAATCCCTCGGAGTTAATGCAATAGAACTGATGCCCATCCAGGAGTTCGACGGAAACGACAGCTGGGGCTATAACCCCTGTTTCTTTTTTGCCGCCGACAAGGCCTACGGTACGCCAAACGACTATAAAGCCTTTATCGACGAAGCTCACAGAAGAGGTCTGGCAGTCATTCTCGACGTAGTCTTCAACCACGCAACGGCTCAAAATCCTTTTGCAAGATTATACTGGGACGGAAATGCAACGGCAGCCGGCAACCCCTGGTTCAATGTCCAAGCGCCACATCCGTACAGTGTCTTTCATGATTTCAATCACGAATACCGGGGAACAAGAGATTTCTTCAAACGAGTTCTAACCCATTGGATTGAGAATTATAATATTGACGGCTTCCGTTTTGACCTGACAAAAGGATTTACTCAAAACCAGTCAACCGAAGCCACAGCATCCAACTACGACCCCTCGCGTATTGCGATACTGAAAGACTACAACGACCACATAAAAACCCTCAAGCCCCAAGCATACGTAATACTGGAGCATTTCTGCGAAAACCGCGAAGAACTCGAACTCGCCCAGGCAGGAATGATGCTATGGAACAATCTGAACAACGCATATTGCGAGAGCCTCATGGGATGGAAAAACAGCGCAAACAACCTTAACGCAGGCAGCCATACTTCAAGAGGCTGGACCTTGCCGGCGCTCGTCACCTACGCCGAAAGTCACGACGAAGAACGTACCATGTACAAAGCCGGAGCCTATGGCAACTGGACAATAAAACAGGATAAGGCGTTAGCCTTGAAGCGTGCACAGTTAAACGCCTCCTTCCTTCTGATGACTCCAGGGCCGAAAATGATATGGCAGTTTGGCGAAGTCGGTTATGACATATCGATCGACGAGAACGGACGCACCGGACGTAAACCCCTATTGTGGGAATACTATGACCAGGCAAACCGCCGCGCATTGTACGATACTTATGCATCGCTGATTGATTTCAGAAACGAAAACGCCGGATTGTTTGCATCCCCTGAAAAAATAGACCTGCAGGCCGGCAGCGACGACTGGGAAAACGGTCGCGCCATAAGACTGAGCGGTAATAAGAAAAATATCGTTTTACTGGGCAATTTCACTCCCTCGGCCATCAATATGAACGCCGGATTTACAGCAAACGGTAGCTGGACAGAACTCTTCAGCGGCGAATCGGTTGATGTTGCAGAAGCGACAAAAAATCAGTCCGTAGCGCTGCAACCACATTCCTTCAAACTCTTCCGGCTACTATCCGGAACAGGCAACGATCCTCTCGAAAGCAATTTACATTACAATCCCCATTCGCAGCTATTAACAGTGTTTCTTGACGGCGTAACGTCGATTGTAGTCTATAATATGCAAGGCTCGGTAGTAGCAAAGGGCGCTGCTTCCGAAGTGAATCTCGGCCATACACCGCCGGGCGTTTATATCGTAAATATCCTTTCAAAAGGAAAACCGTATTATAATAAAATTGT
>JAIRXI010000063.1 GCA_031268395.1 Tannerella sp.
ATATGCCGGGAAGAGATGCCCGGAAGTTTGGATGCCATTTTCACAGGGTGTCTTGTCCTGAAGCAGTTTTACAAAATACGAGCCATAAAAAAGCAGTAAAGTTATGGTAAAACGAGAAAGGAGATTTTATACGGGAGCATTTACGGAGCGTGTATATAACCGCTTGTCAAAACCGTAGTCGGTATCCTTCTGTCTCTGCCCGGACAGCCTGTTGACCGCAAACGGAAGGTACTCCGAAATTCCCCCGCCATTACCGGTCGGACTTTTGCCATTGGCGCATGTCGGTCTATAAAAATAGCAAAAAACAGGAGGGAAGAAAAGCCAATTTGAAACCTTGCCGTTAAAAAAAACTATTTTTTTGGATAAATCCGGTATTATAATTTGCCTGGCAAATTCTTATTTTTATATTTGCAGGGTTTTGTGATCGGTAAAGTACAAATTATTATATATTTATTAAATCATTCATTTACAAAAAGTTCTTATTATGTCAAACATTTCAAGAAGAGCATTTCTTCAAAGAGGAGCCGTAGCTGCCGCCACTTTCACCATCGCCCCGAGCATTATCCTGGGGAAAAGTCATGGTTATACCGCGCCTACGGACAAGTTGAATATTGCAGCCGTAGGTATCGGCGGCATGGGACGCAGCAACATCAATGCCGTAAAAAATACGGAAAATATCGTAGCCTTGTGCGATGTGGACTGGAGATATGCCGCGGAAACGTTTTCGGAACACCCGAAAGCGAAAAAGTATTGGGACTGGCGCAAGATGTACGACGAGATGGGCAAATCCATCGACGGCGTGATTATTGCCACCGCCGACCATACACATGCCACCATCGCTGCGCACGGCATCACGCTGGGCAAACACGTGTATGTTCAGAAGCCGTTGACACATACGGTGTATGAATCGCGTCTGCTGACCAAACTGGCCGAGAAATACAGGGTGGCAACCCAAATGGGAAATCAAGGCAGTTCTCACCCGGGTGTCCGTCAGATCTGCGACTGGATCTGGAACGGCGAAATCGGCGAAGTCCGGCGGGTGGACTGCTGCACGAACCGTCCGATCTGGCCGCAGGGTCTGAATGCGCCGAAACAGGGGATGTGGGTGCCCGACACGTTGAACTGGGAACTGTTTACCGGCCCGGCCAAGCTCCGTCCCTTCCACGAAATCTATCATCCGTGGAACTGGCGCGGATGGTGGGACTACGGAACCGGTGCATTGGGCGACATGGCCTGCCACATCATGCATCCGGTTTTCAAAGGCCTGAAGCTGGGCTATCCGACCAAAGCACAGGGAAATTCCACGCTGCTGCTGACCGATTGCGCTCCGACGGCACAAAGCGTGCGCCTGACCTTCCCGGCCCGTCCGGACACAAAGAAGGTGAAATTCCCGGAAGTGGAAGTGTACTGGACGGACGGCGGCATCAAACCGATGTTGCCGAAAGGGTTCCCGTCCGACAAACGGCTGGATATCGGCGGCCCGGCGATTTTCCACGGCACCAAAGACACGCTGATATGCGATTGCTACGGCGCCAAACCCTGGCTGCTCTCCGGAAAGACGCCCAATTCGCCCAAAACGCAGCGTGAAGTCACCGTCAGCCATGAAATGGACTGGGTGCGCGCCTGTAAGGAAAGTGCGGACAGTCGCATCAAGACGGCTTCCGACTTCAGCGAAGCCGGCCCGTTCAACGAAATGGTAGTGATGGGCGTGCTGGCCGTCAGACTGCAAGACTTGCAGCGGGAACTGGAATGGGACGGCCCGAACATGAAGTTCACCAATATCGGACCTTCGGAAGAATTGAAGTTTGTGATTTCCGATGACTTCCATGTTGTGGACGGCGATCCGAAATTCGACAAGAACTATACGGATGCCATCAACGCACAGGCCTTTGCACAGGAATTAATCAAGCACACCTATCGCGAAGGCTGGTCGTTGCCCGCAATGCCCTAATTTTTAACGATCATGTAAAATCAGGAACGAACCTGACGGGAGGCGTCGAATACGCAGAAAGGAAGGTTCGTTCCGTAAACATTCAAACAAAAAAAGAAAATGAAAAAAACAGTTTTATCAGTATGCGCCCTTTTAATAACGGGCTATTTGGTTTCCTGCGGAGGCGGGAAAAAAACGGAAACGGCTGCTACCGAAACAGAAGTGAAAACTAAAGCGGTTCCAGCATATACATTGTCAAATTTACCGACCGTCGATCTGTCTTCGTTCGAGAAGAATGCGGAAGGCTGGATTACGCTCTTCGACGGCCAGACGTTTACCGGCTGGAGAGGCTACAATCGCAAAGACATGCCGAAACAGTGGGAAATCGACAATGGCGCCATCCATATCAAAGGTTCGGGTGAAGGCGAAGCCGGAGCGAAAGATGGCGGCGACATCCTTTTCGCCGGCAAATTCAAAAACTATGAATTTGAATTTGAATGGAAAGTGGGAAAAGGCTCCAATTCGGGTGTATTGTATATGATTCAGGAAGTGGAAGGAGAACCTTCCTATATTTCCGCTCCCGAATATCAGGTGCTGGACAATGAGAATCACCCCGATGCCAAACTGGGCAAAGACGGAAACCGCCAGTCGGCTTCCCTGTATGACATGATCCCGGCCAAACCGCAAAACGCCAAAGCTGTCGGCGAATGGAACACGGGTAAAATCGTGAGCTACAAGGGCACGATCGTTCATTACCAGAACGACGAACCGGTGGTTGAATATCATCTCTGGACGAAACAGTGGACCGATATGCTGCAGGCAAGCAAGTTCAGCCAGGCAGCATGGCCGCTGGCTTTTGAACTGCTGAACAACTGCGGCGGACCGGACAAGGAAGGTTTCATCGGTTTCCAGGATCATGGCGACGACGTCTGGTATCGCAATATCAGGATTAAGATTTTGGATTAATGTTTTAAATGAACAAATCTCAAATTAATTTTTTTCAGTTTTCATAGCTAAAACCGGGACCTGGAGCGATTCCCCGTCCCGGTTTTTTATCCCAAAATGTCCATTAGACACTTCCCCGTCGTGTCCGGAAGAGGGCCTGCCAGGGACAAACGGCCCGCCACGCACGATGGCCCGTCCCGGCCAGGGACGGAATGTTGGTAGAAAACGGCCTGTAGCATAATCACCCGTCCCGGCCGGGACGGAAGGACGAAAAAGGGGGCACGGCGGACAGATGCCGGGGCGGTGTCCATCCGCCTGTCTTACCCTGCGCGAAATAAGGCCGTTCCGAACACATTCCGTCCCTGGCCGGGACGGGTGATTATGCTGCGGGCCGTTTTCTACCAACATTCCGTCCCGGCTGGGACGGGCCATCGTGCGTAGCGGGCCGTTTTTTAC
>JAIRXI010000079.1 GCA_031268395.1 Tannerella sp.
AGGAACGAAGCAATCGCAGTAGCGGAAAGCTTAGCTGTTTACTTCTACGTTTATATCAACCGGATGAATGAAACGAATAACCGTATCAAGCGGCTCAAAAAAAAGAATCAGCATAAATTTCAATATAAAATAACAGTAAAAAAATTTCAAGATGAGAACAAAGACAATTAGACCATTCCGTATTTTATCTGCCATCCTGGTGGCAGTGTTTGTAACCCTTTCCTGCACCCGGCATCAGGCCGGCGACGGCGTGACGCTGCCCGATTTTCAGCAGCGTCGCCTGGCTGCGCTCCGGGCGCTCGAAAAAACGCCTTCCGACCGGATTCAACCCATCCGCCTAGAAGTCCGCACCACGGCCGAACAGCGTGCCGGCGTGCGCCGCATCCGCATCCGCGGACATCAGATCATCAGCGACAGCGACTACTCGTTTGCCGGCTACAGCCTCGGCCCCGGCTCGCCCGAATCGTCGCTCACCGCCATCGCCAGCGACCTGGCCGACGCCTTCCTCAGTCAGGCCGCCCTCCAGGGCGTGCCCGTCGACTCGCTCGGCGTATCCATCACCAGCCGCCGCGATTCGGTACCGCCCGCCGTGCGGATCGTTCATCCGCACAACCTGCTTTACACGATCTATGTGAAGTCGCCGGCCACCGACACGCAGCTGGAAGAAATCCGCCTGCTTGCCGAACAGCATTCGCCCGCCTTCAACATCGCGTCGGTCAGGCAAGCCGTCAGCGGCGACATTGATTACGTGCAAACGCCGTGGGACCTGACCTTCGAGCCGCCCTATCAGCCCGGGCTGCGCGAATACCTCAAATACAAGCGGGCGGCCCTGCTGGCCCGCTCCGGACGCCGGCAGGCCGCCGACAGCAACCGCCGCAACCCGGCCGGCGAACCGTCGCAGCGTCAGCCCGACACGGCGAATCTCCCGGCCGCGCAGGAGCCGCAGCCCCAGCTCGACCGCCTGCATGTGGAAATCGACCCCGTTTCGGGTGCGCGCAAGGTGCATATCCGTCATTTCAACTTTATTCACGACCACTCGCCGCTGTATGCAGGCCAGGACCTCGGCCCCAGTTCGCTGGAACACCAGCTGGGCGCCCTCACGAGCTGCATCACCCACATCACCGAGATTCAGGCCGCCTCGCGCGAAATAACGCTCGACACCCTCTACGTGACCGCCGAAGCCCTTTACGACCCGCGCGCAGGCCGGCCGGGTTTTGAAGACATTCCGGCCTGGCCATACGATATTCATTATACCGTACATTACCGCTCGCCCCACAGCTACGACGAAATCGTCGCCCTGCGCGACGCCGTCGAAGCGGTGTGCCCGATCTACAACCTCTTTCTTTCCGAACAGAAAATAGAAGGGCGCATCGTGCGCGACAACCCGGATGCTTACCGTCTCCATCCGCAGTTTTATTATCACTATAAAGATTAAGAATACATCATTATGAACAGAAAAATTGTTTTGTTTGTCATACCTTTTGTTTTGACGGTTTTGACGGCGGCGGCTCAGTCCGCCGCCCGAAAACCGGTTGGCAGCGATTTCTTCACACAGGTGAAACGCATCGCAAACCTCAACATCTCGGACGGCAACATCTTCTTTACCGTCAGTCAGGCCGACCGGGAAAAGAACAGCTATTCGACCGCCCTCTATCAGCTGGTCGATAATCGGCCGGTGAAGATCGCCAAAGACGTTTCCGACTATTTCTTTCAGGACGGCGGAATTATTTTCAGGGAAAGAAGAGAAAGCGCCCGCGACAGCAGAAGCGCCGAACTCGAAGAGCCTCCGTCAACCGCTTTCTTGAAACTGGACTCCGGTTACGGCGAAGCGGACGAATGGCTGAAGCTGCCCTTCCTGGCCGCCCAAATCGAATGGATCGAAAAAGACGTATTCTTCTATACCTCTTCTTATCACCGCAACCCGGATAAAAGCCGGAACTGGCATATTTACGACGAACTGCCCTTCTGGTCGAACGGCAGAGGCGATGTCAGCGGCCGGCGCACGCACCTTTATTTCTATCATAAGGGCGAAAGCCGGCTACTGTCCGACACGCTGGCGTCAGTTTCGAGCCTCCGGTTAAGTCCCGATAAAAAAACGCTGGTCTATACGCTCAAGCCGGCATGGTACGGCAAACAGCCCGAAGGCAACGTGCTGGTAACGCTCGACGTCGCGTCGCTCGAAAAAAAGGAATGGAACCTGTTCGACCGGGCGTCGTATGGCAACATCATCTTTCTCAACAGCGACGAAATCGTACTGACCGTCAACCGCAGCCTGGAGCATGACAGAATTGAAAACGCCGCCATCTACCGCCTCCATCTCCGTACCGGTCAACCGACGCTGATCAACGACGGCGCACGCTATGCCGTCGGCAACAGCATCGGATCGGATGTGGGCGGAGGAGGCCGGCCGGAAATTACGTTCGACGACAAAGGCATCCGTTTCGTTACGACCGACGTCGATTATGCGCCGCTCGTTCACCTGGCCTGGAACGGCGCCGTCACGCCCCTGTCGAAGGGACGTATTTCGATCGGGGAATACCAGCCTTACCGGGACGGTTTTCTCGCCATCGGCCTCGAAGAACAGCAGGGAGCCGAAATCTATTTCATCGACAAAAAAGGAAATGCTGCGCCGCTGACGGCCATCAACAGGCCGGTTTTTGATGAGTACGACATCGTAAAACCCGTCGAAATAAAGTACACCGGCAACACAGGCCGTGAACTGAACGGGTATGTCCTCCCGCCCGCCCATTACGAAAAAGGGCGGAAATACCCCGCCATACTCGACATTCACGGCGGCCCGAGAACGGCTTACGGTACGGTTTTCTTCCACGAAATGCAATACTGGGCCAGCGAAGGCTATGCCGTATTCTTCACCAACCCGGCGGGCAGTTCGGGACGCGGCTCGGCGTTTTCCGACATCCGCGGCAAGGTGGGCGAAACCGACTACGACGACCTGATCGCTTTTACCGACGCCGTGCTTGCGCAGACCGACTTCATCGACGCCGACCGCCTGGGCGTGACCGGCGGTTCCTACGGCGGACTGATGACCAACTGGATCATCGGGCAAACCGACCGTTTCAAGGCGGCGGCTTCCCAGCGCGGCATCTCGTCGTGGCTCTCGTTCAGCAATACCAGCGATATAGGTTACAGTTTTACTTATACTTACTGGGGCACGGACATCTGGAAAAACGGGCAGCGGCTCTGGGACGCTTCGCCGCTGAAATATGCCGACAGGGTGAAAACGCCCACGCTCTTTATTCACAGCGAACAGGATTACCGCTGCTGGCTGGTCGAAGGCTTGCAGATGTACAGCGCCCTGCAATATTTCGGCGTCCCGTCGCGGATCGTCGTTTTTGAAAACGAAAACCACGAACTGTCGCGTTCGGGAAAACCGCAAAACCGCATCAAACGCCTGGAAGAAATAAAGGGATGGTTTGACAGGTATCTGAAAGAAGACGTTTCAACTGAAAAATAGCGCGCCGTTGCGGGAAAATATAGTTTACAACTGTTTAAATACATCCAAGTTATGATAAACATAAAAACATTTTATTGCCTGGTTCTCCTTTTCTTCCTGCCTGTTTTTACATCCGCACAGGAAGGAGGAGTGAATCTGAGCGGAACCGTAGTAGATGAGCAAACCGGCGAGGCGGTGATCGGAGCAAGCGTATCCATTTCCGGATCGCGCAGCGGGACGGTAACGGATATCGACGGGCGCTTTTCGCTGGAGGCCGGTTCGCTGCCGGTGACGGTTTCGGTGGCTTACATGGGGTATAAATATCAGGAAATGGATATTTATGACGCGGAAAATGAAATAGTGGTTTATCTAAAGGAAAACTACTATTTGCTGAACGAAATCGTCGTTGTCGGATACGGGACGCAAAACCGGAAGGAATTTACCGGTTCCGTAGCGACTGTTCAGGGAGATCACATCAAAGACCTGCCGGTTCAGAGCTTTGAGCAGGCCTTGCAGGGCAAAGCCGCCGGGGTCAGCATATCGCTGCCTACCGGTGTGCTGAATGCAGCGCCGGTGGTCAGGATAAGGGGCGTCAATTCCATTTCGCTGAGTTCGTTCCCGCTGGTAGTGGTCGACGGAATACCTGTAACCACAGGCGATATATCGACTACCCATGCGGCCAACAATCCGCTGAGCGATATCAATCCGTCGGATATTGAATCGATAGATATTCTTAAAGATGCCGCATCGACAGCCATTTATGGCTCGCGGGCGTCGGCGGGCGTCATCCTGATTACGACCAAACAGGGTAAAGTCGGCAAAACCGTTACCACTTACGACGCATGGGTGGGCGTAACCAATGCCGTGAGGCTTCCCACGGTGCTGAACGCCCAGCAATACACCGATCTGAAGAACGAAGCCATCGCCAACCGGAACGAAATCGCCGGCCGGAACGACCCGGACGCCTATTTTCTCTCCTACCGTCCCGACGGTTCCGTCACAGATACGCGATGGCGCGACTATATTTACCGGACGGCGATCTCGCACAATCATACGGCCGGCATTTCGGGAGGGACGGAAAAGACGCGGTTCTATTTTTCCGCCAATTATTCCGACCAGGAAGGTTTTCTGGTGGGAAACGACTACACGCGGAAAAGCATGCGCTTCAATATAGACAATAAAGTAACACAGTGGCTCAACCTTACCGGAGGAGGCTCGTATGGGGTTACGTCCAACCGGTCGTTCGATTCCGGAAGCTTGCCGGGCGAGTCGATGACGACCACCGGCGTTACCCGTCTGGCGCTGGTGTTGCCGCCCAATGTGCCGGCATACAATGCCGACGGAAGCTTTAACGTGAATCCGGCCAGCAACGGCACGCTGGGGAAAGGCAACAATACGGCCAATATTCCGCTCTACAATCCGGTTTCGCTGTTTGCGCTCACTTCCAATCAATCGGAGAACAGTCATTTCAACGGCAACATGGCACTCGCCATTCATCCTTTCAAACAGGTTGAGATCAAAACACTGTATGCCCTCGACCGCCTGAAACGGGACGATCATACCTGGGGCAGTCCCGATCTGGGATCAGATTCGTACGGTTCGGGCGGTTCGGCTACCGCTATTTCCGATTTGCGTCAGCACGAAACATGGACCAATACGGTCCGTTACAGCGACCGGTTCGGCCTGAAGCATCATCTGAGCGCACTCGCGGGATCTGATTTGCAGAAAATCCTGCGTTCTTCGTGGGGCGCGCGGGCAACGCAGGCCTCGGACAACTTTTTTGAATACTATCAGGGCGGCTGGGGAAATATTGCGGCCACAGGCAACAGCATGGGGGAACGGTTTTTTTCTTCCTTCTTTGCCAGGTTGAGTTACGATTTCAACGAACGGTACTTCATCACCGGAAATTTCCGCAGAGACGGCAACTCGGCGCTGGCCGTCGGGAAAAAATACGGCAACTTCGGCGGCATTTCCGGCAGTTGGCTGCTGTCGGAAGAGGCCTTCTTCAAGACGCTGAATGTCGCGCCTCTGCTCAGCAATGTGAAACTGTCGGCCAGCTGGGGACGAGTCGGAAACGGAAACCTGTCGAACGATTACAGTTCGTATGATTTATATTCGGCGTCCCTGTATGGCAACGCCGCCACATGGTCCATCACCCAGCAGGGCAATTCCGAACTGAGCTGGGAGACCAGCGACCAGACCAATCTCAGTTTAAGTTTCAACGCGCTGCGAAACAGGCTGGCCGTCGAAGCGGCTTATTTCAACAACAATGTGAACGGATTAATACTCAGTTCTCCTCAGTCGCCCTCCAAAGGGATTCCCGACAATGCCATCCTTGCCAATGTCGGATCGCTGTATAACCGCGGCGTTGAACTGTCGGCCGACGCACATGTGATCGAATCGAGAATACTGTCGTGGAACGTATCCTTCAATCTGACGACTGTTGCGAACAAGGTAACTTCTCTTGCCGAAGGCAATGAAGACATCATCGGCTCGACCGGCAGCGGGAATACCAACATCACCCGTGCAGGCGAGCCGATCGGCAGTTTGTACGGACTGAAAAGCCTTTATGTAAATCCCGAAAACGGACGGCGCGTATTCCTCAATGCGGCCGGCGAAGAAGTTCAGTACGACGGCGTCAGCGCATGGTCGTATCTCGACGGCCGCCCGGCTGCCGCACTGACGGGAGTCGACTACTATGTGCTCGGTAACGCCCTGCCCAAATGGTACGGCGGATTGAACAGCCACCTGCGATACAGGCGCTTCGATCTGGACTTGCAGTTTACGTATGCCGGCGGCCACCGCGTGATGAACCGCACCCGCTCGACCCTGACCGACCAGATATTTTTCAACAATTCCACAGAAATACTGGACCGCTGGACCACTCCCGGACAGCAAACCGATGTGCCGCGGGCCGTCAACGGCGACAGGATTTCGTTTGGCGGTTCCCTGCCCATCGCAGCGCATGTGGAGAAAGGCGATTTTCTCCGCCTGCAGAACGTTGTCCTGGCATACAATTTCTCTTCCCGCCTCCTTTCGGCCACCGGATTGAGCGCCGTCAGGATCTACGGACAGGTCAGCAACGCATTCCTGTTCACCGGATATACCGGCACAGACCCGGAAGTTTCGGCCAACGGCAATTCCAACACCACGCCAGGCGTCGAATACAATACCGCCGGCCTCGGGCGAACCTTTACGCTCGGAATCAATGTCAAATTTTAATTATTCCTCAATGAAAACAACGTTATTTCAATTATTTTCGGCCGTCGTCCTGATGGTTCCGGTATGTTCATGCAATGATTTACTGGACACGACGTCCAAAACATCGCTCAGTTCGGCCAGCGTCTTCGACACGCCGGACAGGATCGAAGCCTTAGTGAACGGCGCATACAAATCGCTCAAAAGCGCCGATCTCTACAGCGGGCGACTGCTGCACTGCAACGACCTGCGCGGAGAAGAATTTATCTGCCTGACCGAAAATTCACTGGGCGGCGGATATGCATGGCAGCAAAACCTGTCGAGCACAACAGGCGAAGTGAACAGCATCTGGTCTCAGGCATACCGGCTTATCAACAATGCAAACATCCTGATTGCCGGATTATCCCGGTCCGAAGGGATTCTTTCCGACGAAGCCAAAAAGAACTATGCCGGCGAAGCGCATTTCCTTCGGGCGCTGGCCTATTTTACACTGGTAACAACCTATGCCCGCCCTTACACGGATGGCGACGGAAATAACCGTGGCGTACCTCTCCGCCTGCTGCCGGAATCGACTTCCGAAAACAACGATCTGGAGCGGAGCGACGTAAAAATTATCTACGAACAGATCATCAACGATCTGGATGCGGCCGAACTTTATCTGCCGGAACAGTATGCAACCGCTTTGCAGAACACCGTGCGCGCACATAAAAACACCGCCATCGCGCTGAAGACAAGGGTGTACCTGAGCAAACACGATTTTGCCGGGGTAAGGGAAGAAGCGCGAAAAATAGTGGCGCAGGAACAGGCGCCGTTTTCTTCCGTTTCGGGCGTGCAGCATCAGTTACAAAGCAATATCACCGAAATCTTTTCATCCGATTACACGACCGGCGAATCGATTTTTTCCATGCCGATGTCTGCTGCCGATCCTCCGTCGGGTTCGGCGCTGGCCACAGTGTATCACAGCGCGCCGAACTATGCGCTGAACCATACGGCGCCGGGCATTCTCACGGCCTCCGAATGGACAGACACGGACGCCCGCCGCTCATTCGTCAGGGAACAGGCCGGTCTGTATTATCTCACCAAGTTCTCCAAAGTCAGCCCGGCCATCGACTATATCCCCGTGATCCGTTACGCGGAAGTCCTGCTCAATTATGCCGAAGCCGAGATCCGCGGAGGCGGCGCTGTCAGCAAGGCCATCGCGCTGCTCGAAGCGGTACGGCACCGCTCCGATCCCGGCTATCATTTCCCGGAAAGCCAGCTGACGGCAGACCGGCTCCTCCATACCATACGTATCGAGCGGCGCATCGAACTGCTGGGCGAAGGCTTCCGGTCGACCGATATTCTGCGCGACCTGCTGACATTCCCCGACAAGCCTTCCCGCAGCAGCTATACATCGCGCGAAGTGAAGCCGGACGACGAAGGATATGTATTCCCCCTGCCAAACAGCGAAATACTGACAAATAAACTTTTACTGAACTAAAAACAAATCAATGAAACATTGGACAACAACTCATCTTGTCGCCTTCCTGTCCGTCCTGATGCTGACGGCCGGATGCGCAAAAGATCCCGGGCGTCTGAATCTGTCGGGCGTCGTAAAAAACATTTCTTCCGGCGTGATCTATCTGCAACGCTACGAAAACAAATCGTTTTTCACGATTGATTCAGCCGCTGTCATCGACGGGAAATTTCGTTTCGACACAAAGGTCCGGCTGCCGGAAATATACGGGCTGGCGATCGACGATTCGGGCAATCCGTTTCACTCGTTTATCCTCTTTCTGGATCATAACAAAATTACGGTGGAACTGGATACCGTCCACGAATTTAAGCACACCGTGGTTTCAGGCTCTGTCGAGCAGGATTTGCTGAACGAATTTACCGGAAAGTATCGGACGCCCGTCAGCGAGATACTGAAAAGCCATCCCAAGTCGCTGGCGGCCCTGTACACTTTTTACAGATATTATTCCTACCGTCTGTCGCCGGACGAAATACGTGAAAACCTGCGGTTAGTCGATCCGTCGTTCGCCGGTTCGGAATACGTGAAAACCCTTCAGGAGCTGGCCGATCATCTCGAAAAGGTATCCGTAGGCAGCAAAGCGCCCGATTTCCGGGCGAAGACGGCGGATGGAAACACCGCGTCTCTGTCCGAATACCTCGGGAAAGGCTATGTGCTGATTGATTTCTGGGCGTCGTGGTGCATCCCCTGCCGCGAAGAGAGTCCCGCCTTGAAAGCGGTCTATCACAAATACAGGGACAAAGGGATTGAATTTATCGGCGTTTCGCTCGATCACAAATCCGAACGCTGGCTCGAAGCGGTCCGGCAGGATGAGTTGCCCTGGATTCAATGGATAGATTACAGCACCTGGGGCGGCGAAGGCGTAAAGACTTACGGCGTGAGACTGATTCCGTACAAGTTTCTGATCAACAAAGAAGGCGTAATCGTCGCCAAAAACCTCCGGGGCGCGGATCTGGACAAACTGCTCGAAACATATTTGGATGCCCTGTAAATTTCATCCCACCATGCCCATTAGCCGCTTCAGCAGTTGAGAATTGAAAATTACAAATACACAATCCGTTCATCGTTCATCGTTAATAGAAGAGCAGCTCGCAACGCAATATGGCCCGTCCCGGCCAGGGACGGAATGTGGTCGGAACGGCCTTATTTTGCGCAGGGTAAGACAGGCGGATGGACACAGCTCCGGCATGTGTCCGCCGTGCCCCCTTTTTCATCCACATTCCGTCCCTGCCGGGACGGGTGATTCTGCGGGGTACCGTTTTCTACCAACATTCCGTCCCAGCCGGGACGGGCCGTTTTTTACCGGCAGGCCCTCTTCCGGACACGACGGGGAAAGGTCTAATGGACATTTTGTTATTAAAAGGAGGAGGAAAGGAGGTTCTCTGTCCGAAACGAAGGTTTGCCGTGCAGCGATCATCAAGCGCTTCGTTCCATGAACACATGGTTTTACCGGTGCCCCGTTTGTTATCAGAAAAAACACAGGGTTTTACGGGTGATCCGGAAAAACTGTTGCTGAGGCCGGGCAAACCGTAGCCGTTCATGTCGGGGAGAGCATGTGTCAGACGGTTTGCCGCCAACGCCTGATCCTTACTCAGGCATTGAAAAACGGGCTTACCAGGAGATACGTCAGTGCGGCAAGAAGGGCGCTTACGGGGATGGTCAATATCCATGCCCAGAGCAGGTGGATGGTTACGCCCCAGCGGACGGCGGACAGCCGTTTGACGGCTCCCGCTCCCATGATGCTCCCGGTGATTACGTGCGTCGTACTTACCGGGACTTTCAATATTTCCGTGGCAAACAGCGTCAGTGCGCCCGACGCCTCTGCGCAGAAACCTTCCACGGCCGTCAGTTTGGTGATTTTGTGGCCCATCGTTTTCATGATTTTCCATCCGCCGGACATCGTTCCCAGCGCAATGGCCGTAAAGCAGGTCAGCGGAACCCAGTCGTGCATGTCGTGCATGTCGTTCAGTCGCAGCCAGTGTGGCAGGGTAGCAGAGCCGGCCGTTGTGTTGAAGGCGATCAGCGCTACGCCAATGATGCCCATCACTTTCTGCGAGTCGTTCAGCCCGTGACCGATGCTCAGGAGCGCCGAAGAGGCAAGCTGCAGCCGCCTGAACCACTGTTCCGCGCTGCGCGGTTTGGCTCTCCGGGCGACGTGCAGGGTCACAATCGTGATGAGGCTCCCGCCAATCATCCCCAGCAGGGGCGCGATGATGATGAAGGCGGCAATCAGCCCGATCACCCCGCGGTTGATCGAAAGGAAACCGCCGCAGGCAATCGCCGCGCCGGAGAATCCGCCGATCAGCGTGTGCGACGACGACGAGGGGATGCCGAACCACCATGTGATGAGGTTCCAGATGATGGCCGCCACCAGGCCGGAAAAGATGACCGGCAGCGTGATAAAGTCGGCAAACACCGTTTTGGATACCGTATTGGCGATGCCGAAATCGCCGATGAGGTATTTGGCTATGAAAAAAGCGACAAAATTGAATGCCGCCGCCCAGATCACCGCCTGCAGAGGAGTGAGTACCTTGGTCGAGACAATCGTGGCGATGGAATTGGCCGCATCATGAAAACCGTTGATAAAGTCGAATATAACGGCAAGGAGGATGATGATAACAAGTAATGTCATGGTATCTCTCTTGTGTTAAGCATATTTGACAACAATCGTTTTCAGCGTTTTACCCACATTGTTGATGCGGTTGGCGGATTTTTCCAGTTCCTGGATGATTTCCTTCTGCTTAATCAGTTCCGTCGGGCTGGTCTCTTCCCTGAACAGCCTGGAGATACCTTCTTCATAAACCACATCGGCCTTTTCTTCCAGGCGTTTGATTTCTTTTGCATGGGCACGCACGTGATTGTGGCATTTCTTGAAATTGGACAGCTTATCCACGGCTTCCAGAATTTCGGCAGTTCCCAGTTTGATGATTTCGGCCAGGAGCACAGTCGTTTCGGGCAATACTTCCGGCGAATAGAGCAGCACTTTCTGGGCCGAGCGGTTGATGGCGTCGATGACGTCGTCCATCTCGTCGGCCAGCGCGCTGATGTCTTCGCGGTCGAAAGGGGTAATGAACGTATTGTTCAGTTCTTTGAATATAAGTCCCGTGGCCCGGTCGCCCTTCACTTCTTCGGACTTGATGTCCACACACAGTCCCTTCCACAGGGATTTGTCCGGGGACGAAAACAATTGCAGCAGCCGCGTCGCCGCCTGATCCAGAATGACGGCCGTATCCTTCAACAGCGGAAAAAAACGCGGATCTTTCGGCGCAAAGATAGTAAGTATCGTATTCAGTTTCATCTTAATTTCTATTTATATTTACGGTTTGCCCGTTCGTCAGTTGCAACTTGCTTTCAAGCCGCGGATGACGGCTGAGGTAAATCCGGCCTGTTCCATTTCGTTCAGTCCCCGGATGGTAATTCCGCCTGGTGTAGAGACCCGGTCGATTTCCGCCTCCGGATGGGCGCCACCGGCCTGCAGCAAGGCTACAGCCCCTTTCAGGGTTTGCAGAACAATGTCTTTGGCCTGCTCCGGATAAAACCCAAGTTCTACGCCGCCTTCCATGGCCGCCCGGATATACCGGAAGGCATACGCAATGCCGCACGAGGCCAGCGCCGTTCCGGCCGCCATCAGCCGTTCCGCGACGAGCATGGTCGCTCCCAGTTCGCTGAAAATCGACACCACAGCATCGGTCTGTTCCTGTGAAGCTCCCTGTGCCGAAATAAAAGTCATGCTGTTTTGCACGCTGACGGCCGTGTTTGGAATCAGCCGAAAAAGCGCCGGCGGTTCTTCCTGTTCCTTTTCGAGGAAGCCGGTTAACTGTTCAAAGGTGACGCCGGCTACGATCGAAACAACGATTTGACGGCGATAATCCAGTTCCGATTTGATTTCGTGCAGCACGTCTTCCGTCAGCCACGGCTTGACGGCAATCACTACCATATCCGCCTCTTTGACGGCTTCCCTGTTATTCAGTGTCGTACGGATTGCCGGATACTTCAGGCGCAGTTTCTCCAGCGTGGCGTCGGAACAGTCAGCACATGTGATGTCGCAGGGATTCACCCTGGAACCCTGCGCCAGGCCACAAGCTATGGCACCGCCCATGTTTCCGGCTCCAATAATTGTTATTTTCATATTATTCAATTCTTCAATTTGTTTTGAAAAAAATAGACTGTATTTGAGTATTCAATATTCAATTCAGACGAAGCAAAAGTACGGAAAAAATCACATGTATGGAAAAAAGATTGTATGTTTGCCACAAAAAAGAGATGAAAAAAGGATTTATCATTAGTTTACTGTGCCTGTATGCGTCCATAACGGTCTGTGCACAGGAAGAATACGAGTTCACAACCGTAAGAGAGTTGAAAATTACGCCGGTGAAAAATCAGAGCCGTTCGGGGACATGCTGGTCATTTTCAGGCGTAGGGCTGATTGAAGCCGAACTGCTGCGTACCGGAAAGGGCGAATATGATCTGTCGGAGATGTTTGTGGTGAACCATTCCTACAGGGACAAGGCGGACAAGTATGTCCGGCTGCACGGCCACCTGAATTTTGCACAGGGCGGCTCGTTTGCCGACGTATTATACGTGTTCAAGCACTACGGCGCAGTCCCGCGCTCCGTGTACAGGGGGCTGGAATACGGCGAAGACATTCACGTGCACAGCGAGATGGAACAGATGGCGCTGGGCTGCATAAAGGCCGTGGCGGCGAATCCGAACAGGAAAGTGTCGCCGGTGTGGCGCAAGGCGTTCCAGGGGATTGTCGACAGCTATCTGGGTGAAATCCCCGAAACTTTCACCTTCGACGGAAAGTCGTACACACCAAAGAGTTTCGGAGAGTCGCTGGGGTTGAATATTGACGATTATGTTTCACTGACTTCGTTCTCCCACGAGCCGTTTTATACGCCGTTTGCCCTGGAAATTCCGGACAACTGGCGCTGGGCGCTGAGTTATAACGTGCCACTGGATGAATTGATGGAAACGGTTGACCATGCGATCCTGACCGGTTACACCGTTGCATGGGCGACCGACGTGAGTGAACCTGGCTTCACCCGCGACGGACTGGCCACGATGCCGGACATCAAGGCGCTGGAAGCTTCCGGATCGGATCAGGATCGCTGGGTCGGACTGAGCCAGAAGGAAAAAGAGGAACAGATCAAGAAACTGGCTACGATGCCGTGTAAGGAAGTGGAAGTCACGCAGGCTTTACGCCAGCAAGGGTATGACTGTTACCAGACAACGGACGATCACGGAATGCTGATTTACGGCACGGCCAACGACCAGACCGGCAAGAAATTTTATATGGTAAAAAATTCGTGGGGCACGGAAAACAGATATAAGGGAACATGGTATGCGTCGGAGACGTTCGTCGCCTACAAAACGGTCAGTGTCCTCGTACACAAAGATGCCTTGCCGAAAGCGCTCCGGTCGAAACTGGGCATTTTCTGATTCGATACGTGCAGCCTCGATAGCGGATGGAGCTAAGCCCCGGTAGCGGATGATACTCCAATGGGCATTTTGGAATTATCCCAAAATGCCCATTAGCCGTTATCGGTTCACTGGTAAAACCGAAACATCAGTAAAGCCCTGTGTTATAGAAAAAGAATAAGCCTCTTTGCGCCCCCAGAGATGCCAGGTATGCTTATTCAAATGAATTTATCCGAAGAGAAAATCCGGGAGCTAACTCACAAAAGATACCGGGAAAACAATCGGAAAAGAACCGGATACAAATTTACATGATCCTTTCGGACAAAAAACCGTTTTGCGGAAGGGCGAAAAGAGTTTTTTTGTACATTTGCAA
>JAIRXI010000093.1 GCA_031268395.1 Tannerella sp.
TGACGTTCCCGTGACTGAACAGGGTAGCGTTTTGCGGCTGCGCGGCCTGTATCCACATTTCGACGGTGATGTCCTTTCCTTCGAAACTCTTTTCAAATTCCGTTGCCAGGAAATCGTTCACGCCGTCGAGTTCGATGGAGGTCGAATGATCGGTAACGGATCCGTTGCGAACGCCCTGCACCGTAAAGTTGTTGCGGGTCAGAAGGCCGTCGGCGATCGGTTCGTTGAAATTCAGGCGGATGTCATCTTCCACATTCAGGATACCGTCGGCGGGCTGCGGGCTGCCAAAGAGACGCGGCAGGTACATGTCCTTGAGGCCGCTGCGGACTTCGGATTCGTTTCGCACTTCCTCGTTGTTGATGAGGCAGACGCTGACCGCCCGCAAATCGTACTGCTGGTCGGGCATGTCGTCCATGACGAAGCGGTAGGGAATCGTTCCGGCGTAGGAAGCGAGAATCATTTCGGCGTTCAGGCCATTCTCGATGGCAGCCCTGTATGCGGTCGAATCGTTGTAGTAGTTCATCAGCGTCGTCCATTCATCGTCCGACTGGGAGGCCGATTTGTATTGCAGTTCGATTCGTCCGAAGTTATCGTAATTCACATTGAAACCGTCGATCAGGACTTCCATGTAATGCTTGTCGATCCCGTTTATCTGCATCTGCGGCAGACGGGTGTTGTACGTCCAGCTGTTGCCCGGCTTTTTGATATTGACGTCGGTACAGGAAGGGATGAAATGGACGGTGAAAGTAACCGTGTCGGCAATGTCTTCCTGGCATTGCGACTGGAGCAGCAGCTGCAAACCGTCGTAATTCAGTATGGCGCCCTTGCCCACTTCGAGGGTTTTGACGAGCGTTTCGCCGGCGGCGACTGGAAATTCCAGTCCGTTGCCGATGGGCGCGCCGTCGATATACATCCGTGCGCCGTCGGGGTTGGAAGTGTTGACGATTTTCAGGTTATACCAGTTATCGTCCTTGCTTTCGGAGTTGTTGCGGAGATAAAGCTGCAGCTTCGCTGTTTCGCCCGAAGGGATATTCTCAACGAATTTGAGGGGCATGTCAATTTCGGGGACTTCCACTTGCAGGGTAGCGGCATTGATTACATGCGTTCCCGGTTCGTAATATTTGGTAACATATTCGCCTTCATACGGGCAGGAGGTTGCTCCACCCCGGGTTTTGAAGATGAAGGAGGAATAGAAATCCTTATCCGCCAAATCGGATTCCTCAACCATGCCTCCATTGCCCTTGTCGTTTAATATGTAGTCACCATAGAGTTCATCTTCCCTGCTCCAGTTGGGTTCATAGAATACATCAACGCTGATGTAATCCGTACCTTCTTCTTCCAAAACAAAACCTTTGCTGTGCGAACGCTCCACTTCGGACGAGAAAGTTCCTCCCTGGGAAGTATATACCGTTTCATCCACTACAAATTTCGTTCTAACGCCGAATACGTTAGCGTCAAAATCCGTATTGAGATGCATTCCCACATTAATATAGAACGAACTTTCATGCGCCCGCGCATTGGAATAGGATTCGCTGTATTCGACGGAAGAACCTCCATGAAACGAATAATTTTGCTGTAATTTATCGGCTTTTACTTTCCGTTCTTCATTGTTTTTCATTTGAGCTATCCATTTTTCAACAGATTGATTCAGATAAACAACGCTGTCTGTAACGGCCCGTTGCGTGTTGTAAATTACCTTATAGCTTGGCCCGTCGAAAGAGATTTCCTGTTTGGCAGTCCAGGTTTCGCCATGTCCGGCCTGTCCACGGAAAGCTTTCAGCGAAGCATCGTCATTACTTTTTCCGAAATGTTCGCTTTCCACATCGAAATAGGAAACATAAAATATTTTGCCTGCATCGGCATCGACCTGCGCCTGCAATGCGTTAATGTCTACGGCGTTAATCGGGAGCAGCAAACTGTTTCTCAAATTCTGCAATTCGGGAATCAGGCGGTTTTCAATATGCGCTTGCGGATATGCAAACAGCGTATTAAATGTTTGGTTGACGCTCATGCCTATATCTTTCACCAGTACCCAATCGCTGTTCGGGTCGGTGTATACTTCATCATAATAGGCCGCTCCTCCGGCAGCGTCAAAATTTGTTTTAGACACAGCTGTCACATTATCGGTACTTCCGACGGTGATATTGGTGGAATAACCGATATATACGTCGGCGTCCGCTCCTACATAATCCGCTTCGGCGCTGGTCTGGAAACGGGTGGTGGCAGTCGTGCTGCGCGATTTGGTATCCTGTCCCTGATATTCTTCTTCATGAACGATACCTACCGTTGTGCCATCGGCAATATCGGTTACACCGGTTACACTTCCTACGCCTATGCCGCACCATGATAATATTTGCTGTTTTACTCCGGCAGTCCATTCTTCCGATCCTTCATTATGGATCGCGCCGGTATAGGTGCTCGCTTCGGAAAAAGAAACTCCCTTTTCCAGATAAGCGTAGCTGTGCGATCCGGGCGGGTCGCGGAGCACCGTCAATACCTTGTCGGGGCCTGCCGTTACGAAATCGACGCCCCTTTGACGGGCGCCGACTACGTAGGCGTTTCCCTGCTCGAAATTAGACGGAGCAGTCCAGTTAATACTGGTCTGGTTATTTTCCTGACCGTAGGTAACGGTCAGTTCCATGCGTCGCACGGCGGAGGTCAAATCCGGGTCGCCGCCGGTGAATGTATAAAAAGCCACACCTTTGTCGTCGGCCTCGACCGTTGCCTGCTGACTTTCTGTGCCGGCTATGTCATTATTGAATTTGAAAACGGCGTCCTGTGTCGGAACTTCATCGGTTGCTCCTGTCGGGAAACCGTTGCTGCCGAAAAAGACGTATTTTTCAAACAGTTCCATTTTCAAACTGTAGCCTGTGTACTGCTCAAACACCGGTTTGCCGAAAGCATACTGACTGCCGTCAAAGAGCGGGATGTTTATTTTTTCGCCCATAAGGTTGGTTACGGCAATCGTATCCGACCCGAAGTAAGGCAAGGTTTCTTTCCTGGAATTAACCTGCGAAACGCGTATTTCGGGCGTGTACCGCTTAATGAATTTCTTTTTTGCCTGATATTTTACAGTATCCGAATAGGACGTGTAGCGGTATTCGCCGTTTTCGCGGATGGAATCGCGGTACGCATACACCTCGTCCTGCCAGCCGAAGCTCTGACTCAGATTTAGCAGTTCGCCCGAACCGGCAATCTGGTCATGGCCGGACGCCGCTACCCGCAGGTTGAACTGTTCGGGGATAACGTTGGCCACAAACTCGCCGGTCGTGTCGTTGACATGGATAATCACTTTGTTTTCCGTGTATTCCACTTCATTGACATGAGCCTTCGCGGCATTGGATGGTTTGAAATGCGTTTCCGTGACGGTTTTATCGTCGAAAACCAGGGTTTCCGTTTTTGTATGGGTTAACGTGACGGTAATACCTTCGGCCAGGTTGTTGGTCGAAAGAGAGTGACCGATTGGATAAGCCTCCTGGATGGTTCCTCCCGCTACGCGGCCAATGAATTTGACGGTCGTATTATCTTCCAGTTCCAGACCGGAAATAGCGTCCTGATAATTCCTGTCTTGCCCGTACGGGTCGGTAATACGGCCGTCGTTGACAAAAGTATGGTTGGCTTTAACGGCTTTTACTTCGTGCGTACCTACCGGTACGCGGATAATAAATTCGCCGTCGGCGCCGCTGGCTTCGGGCGTGCCGTTGGTGCGGAGAACCGGCTTGCCGTCGACCTCAAAGCTTACGCCTTCAACGGGGATCGTTGCGTTTTGATAGCTCACGAATCCCTGCACGCGGAACGACGATTTGTCCGTAAAATTGACCGTATGACTCTGCGCTCCGTTGCCGATAAAGCGCACTTCCTGTGCCGATTCAAAGCTGTGGATGCCCAGACGGGGAACAATCTGATAGGCCGTCCCGTTGCCCTGATAGGGAATGGAACGGACGGAGTAGGAACCGTCGGCGGCGGTTATGCCCCGGTAGCCCAGCTGATCAACGGTGGGAACGTTTTCGGAGAGGGTAACGCCGGCATTCAACGCGCCGTGATTTTCGTTGTAGACGGTTCCGGCAAACGAGATGTCGTAAAATTCCGTGTCTACGGCGTAGTTGAACGTGTAGTAGGCGATGAGGCCTGACTCGTTTCCGGTGAGGTAGCGGTTGTAATCGCGCGCGATTTCTTCGGCGCTCAGTGCGCGGTTCCAGATGCGGACTTCGTCAATGACGCCTGCGAAGTCGCTGCCGCCGAACTGTACGGGATTGGTGTTGCCGGTGAGGGAAACGCTTGCTGTTGTCTTCGCAATCAGCTTGCCGTTGACGTAAATCAGGAGCCGGTTGCCGTCGTACACTCCGGTGAGGTGCATAAATGTTCCTCCGGCCTGTACATCGCTAACCTGCAAGGCATCGGTTTTCAACTCAGCGGTTCCGGCTTTGAAGTAGAACAGGTTGTTGTTGATTCCCAGCTCGTACATGCCGTCTTTGGAGATGACTTTTTGCGTGCCGGCAACGGCGTTCGGCGCTACCCAGGCTTG
>JAIRXI010000109.1 GCA_031268395.1 Tannerella sp.
CAAGCCTGGAGGCTTGCCTTTAACCCGACGTAGCGAAAGACGCTACGCCGAGCGAGGCCGTCATTGCGGGAGATCGCAATGAAAAGCAATGCACATAACCATGCCGTGTGAAGTATAAATAAAAGAAAGGAGCGCACGGAGTGAGGCTGTCTCAAAAGTCCCGATTCGTCATTGGCAGGACCGAAGCAATCCCTGCGTATATCGGCGATTGCTTCGTCGTTCCTCCTCGCAATGACGACGGTATTCGGCTTTCGAGATTGTCTCTTACGTCGAACTCATGTTAATAAGAAAACAACCTCAGTAGCAGGCAAGCAGAGGAGATATACGGGTGGACCTCATTACCTCCTTATCTCCGGTTCCAAAGAATAAGGGAATGAGGTTTTGCCGGAGGCTTCGCGACAGCCGCGACCGAACGGTCACAATGTGGGATGACGGTCTCGCCGCTGCCTGCCGTCAGAAAAGCACGGCGGCCGAGATCGACCAGGTGTGGGCCTTTCCCCTATACTCCGGATGAGTGCCGGCGTCGAGCGTCCTGAAGTTGTGGGTCAGTCCCAGGCCGTAGGTCAGTCCCACCTGCAGGAAACCCAGCGCTTCGGCTCCGGCCGAGAAATTCAGTCCGGCGCTGAAGTCGCCTGCCTTCACCTGACCGCTGACGTCGCTGTACAGCCCGTTGATGTTCCATATCTTCCGTCCGCCTGTCCGGAAACCGAAATACGGTCCTGCCGCCAGATAAGGCTTGAGCAGCGGCGTCATCAGTTTCCGTTTCACGTTCAGGGGGATTTCAAGGTAATGGCCTTTGACGGTCTGTTCTCCCAGTTCGCAGCCTTTCTGCGTAAACAGCAGGGCAGCGTCTACTCCCCAGCCCGTGGAAGGTTTCACGTATTCGAGCATGGGGCCAAGCTGGAAACCGGTGATATTGTTTGCCTTCAGCACGTTGTCGAACTTGACGGTGGCAATGTTAACGCCGCCTTTTACGCCGAAATTCAGTTGCGCGCGTGCCGCCGGAAACGCCAGCATGACGGCCAGCATCCCGCACAGGATTATTCTTGCCGTTTTCATAAGTGTCATGTATGTATTTATTTTATTCAGAACTCTGCATTGTTCGGTGTACGCGGAAAGGGAATGACATCGCGGATGTTCGTCATCCCGGTAACGAACAGCAGCAACCGCTCGAAACCAAGTCCGAAACCCGCATGGGGTGCCGTCCCGAAACGCCGGGTGTCCAGATACCACCAGATGTCTTTTTCGGGGATGTTCATCTCCTTTGCACGGGCGGCCAGTCTGTCATAATTCTCTTCACGCTGCGAACCGCCGATGATCTCACCGATTTTCGGGAACAGGACATCCATCGCACGCACCGTTTTTCCGTCGTCGTTCTGTTTCATGTAGAACGATTTGATTTCCTTCGGATAATCTGTCAGGATGACCGGACACTTGAAGTGCTCTTCCACCAGAAAGCGTTCGTGTTCGGCGGCCAGGTCCGCGCCCCAGTAGACAGGGAACTCGAACGCCCTACCGCCGGCGACGGCCTGTTCCAGTATCCGGATTCCTTCCGTATAGGGCAGGCGGACAAACGGCTGTTTCAACACGAAATTCAGCCGCTCGATCAGGTCTTTGTCAAACCTTTCGCTCAGGAAGCGCATGTCGTCGAGGCAGTGATCCAGCGCCTGCTGCACACAGTATTTGATAAAGTCTTCGGCCAGTTGCATGTTGTCTGCAATCTCGTAAAAGGCGACTTCCGGCTCGATCATCCAGAACTCGGCCAGATGGCGCGGGGTATTGGAATTTTCGGCACGGAAGGTAGGCCCGAACGTATAGATTGCTCCCAACCCCATCGCCGCCAGCTCGCCTTCCAGCTGTCCGGAGACGGTCAGGCCGGTCTGCTTGCCGAAAAAGTCGCGGTCGTACAGGATAGAGCCGTTTTCGTCTTTCCGGAGGTCATACAGGTTCAAGGTTGTGACCTGAAACATTTCCCCGGCACCTTCACAGTCGGAGCCGGTGATGATCGGCGTATGTACATACAGGAATCCGCGTTCGTGAAAAAAGGTATGGATCGCCATGGCCATCTGGTGGCGGATGCGGAAAATGGCGCCGAACGTGTTTGTCCGCGGGCGCAGATGGGCGATCTCGCGGAGAAATTCCAGCGAATGTCCCTTTTTCTGCAGGGGATAGGTGGCCGGGTCGGCTCCGCCGTAGACTTCTATCTCGTCCGCCTGCACTTCCACGCTTTGTCCCTGACCCTGCGAGGGTACCAGTTTCCCGGAAGCCCGGATGCAGGCCCCCGTAGTGACTGCTTTCAGGCCTTCTTCACCAAACCGCCCTACGTCTGCCACAATCTGCAGGTTGTGAACGGTAGAGCCGTCGTTCAGCGCAATGAACTGCACCTGTCTGTTTCCCCTGCGGGTGCGCACCCAACCTTTCACATGTACGGTCGAGCCTTGCGCATCCGTCTTCAGTACCTCTGCAATCCTTGTCCGTTCCATGTCCGTCCTATTCAAACGCTCCCATCCGGAGCATGTTTACTTCCTTTTCGTTCAGGTAGCGCCATTTTCCGCGTCCCAGGTTCTTTTTCGTCAGGCCGGCGAAATAGACCCGGTCCAGTTTCACGACGCGGTAGCCGAGCGCTTCGAACATGCGGCGCACAATCCGGTTCCGTCCCGAATGAATCTCGATGCCTGCCTGTTTTTTATCGCTTTCGTTGGCATAGCTGACGGCATCGGCATGGATTTCGCCGTCCTCCAGGTCGATACCGGTGGCCAGTTTCTCCATGTCCTCAATGGCAACATCCTTGTCGACCCAGACGTGGTAGATTTTCTTTTTCTTGTAGGAGGGATGGGTGAGCTTGGAAGCCAGGTCGCCGTCGTTTGTGAGCAGCAGCACGCCGGTTGTATTCCGGTCCAGGCGTCCGACGGGATAGATGCGTTCCTTGCAGGCGTGCCTCACCAGATCCATCACGGTCAGGCGTTCCTGAGGATCGTCCGACGAGGTGACGCAGTTTTTCGGCTTGTTCAGCAGGACATAGAGTTTTCCTTCAATCTGCACTTGCCGGTCGTGAAACAGGACGGTGTCCTGCCGCGTAATTTTGGTCCCCAGTTCCGTAATCACATTTCCGTTGACTTTCACGACGCCGGCCTGAATAAATTCGTCGGCTTCGCGACGCGAACAGACGCCGGCATTAGCCAGAAATTTGTTCAGGCGAATGGGCTCGTTCGGATCCGTCAGGGCTTCCTTGTATTTCAGCTGTTTCTGATAGCTGTACTTGGAGTTCGGGTTATAGGGACGCTGCGGCGGACGTTTGTTCGGTCCTCTCTCGCCGGGACGGGCGCCGCCGGGACGGTTGGGTTGCATATACGGACGGTTGCCCTCATAATTGCCGTTGCCGACCCTTTCCCGCTTCTGATACCCTCTGTCCACCTCCGGACGCGGCGAACGGGGCGAATATTCCTTCCGCTCACCCCCTCCTCCGTATGGCTGCGTTGAACGCGGCGACTGCTGCTGATAGGGGGGACGCCTTTCCATACCGGACTGCTGCGGGGGATAATTGTAACGCCCTGTCGCCGTCTCTCCTCGATTGTCGTCGGATTTGTATTCCCCGTATGGCATCCGGTTGTAATTCACGCTCCGGCTGTCTTTGATGCGCGGACGCCGCCCGACGGCTGCCGGACGGCTGTTGTCGTGCATCATCTGGTAGCCGTTGCCGTCTCTGGTTGCATGATAGGCTGGTTTCCTTTCATAGTTTCGTTCTTGCGAACCTGCGTTTTCCCGCTGGTTTTCCGGGACACTGTTTTCCGGAGACTTTTCAGTTCCTTCTTTTTCTTCTGTTTCCATTTTTTTACATCTAATTGAGATTAAACTTTTGCAGTCTCACGATTGCACTTCCATTTTCTTACTGTTATATTGATAAATATATTAAATTCCTGCATAATTGTGAGGCGTCACCGCCCCGAGTTCTTCTTTCACGGCCTCGCTCAATTGCAGTGATTGAATGAACTGTGCAATCGACCGCTCGGTGATTTCTTCATTCGTCCGCGTCAGCGCCTTCAGTGTTTCATACGGCGCCGGATAGCCTTCCCTGCGCAGAATGGTCTGAATCGCTTCTGCCACGACGGCCCAGCGGGCATCCAGTTCGCGAGACAAAACCTCTTTCTGCAGCAACAGTTTTCCCAGTCCCCTGATCAGACTTTTCAAGGCTATTTCGATATGTGCCAGCGGCACGCCGATATTCCGCAACACAGTCGAATCCGTCAAGTCCCGCTGTAGACGCGAGACGGGCAATTTCATGCTCAGGTGTGTCAGAATGGCATTGGCCATGCCCAGATTGCCTTCTGCATTCTCGAAATCAATCGGATTAACTTTGTGCGGCATCGCAGACGAACCGACTTCGCCGTCTCTGATTTTTTGCTTGAAATACTCCATTGAGATATATTGCCAGAAATCGCGGCTCAGATCTGTCAAAATCACATTGATCCGCCTCAGTCCGTCGAACAGTGCAGCCAGATGGTCGTAATTGGATATTTGCGTCGTCCACTCCTCACGTTTCAACCCCAGCGTCCCGTTGACAAACCGGTCGGCAAAGGATTTCCAGTCGTATCCGGGATAGGCAACGTGATGTGCATTAAAATTTCCGGTTGCGCCGCCGAACTTGGCGGATATCGGGATTTGCTTCAGGACCCTGACCTGTTCTTCCAGGCGGTAGACAAACACTTGTATTTCTTTTCCCAGCCGCGTTGGCGAGGCCGGTTGACCGTGTGTTTTTGCCAGCATCGGGATGTCTTTCCAACTCTCGGCATATTCCTTCAACACGTCAATCACCGCCTGCAATTCGGGATAATACACCTTTGCCAGCGCTTCTTTCAACGAAAGGGGGACAGCCGTATTGTTAATGTCCTGCGACGTCAGCCCGAAATGAATAAACTCCCTGTAATCCTGCAACGAAAGTGCATCGAATGTTTCCTTGAGGAAATATTCGACGGCCTTCACATCGTGGTTGGTTGTTCGTTCGATCGTTTTGATGCGGGAGGCATCTTCAAGAGAAAAATCAAGATAGATCCGTTGCAAAGTCTGCCTTGTTCCGTTCGTATCCAACGGCTTCAACTGGGGCAAAACGCCGGTAAGCATGTTAAAATATTCAATTTCCACCCGTACCCGGTAGCGTATCAGCGCAAATTCGGAGAAATAGGGAGCCAAAGCATCCGTCTGGTCCCGATAGCGTCCGTCCACAGGAGAAATAGCAGTCAACTTTGAAAAAATCATGTTTGTCGAAATTACCGGTCAAAGGTACTGCTTTTTTATTCATTACCGCGTATGATTACGGAAAAAAAATGGCAATCGGGTTATTTTAAGGATAATTCAGACGAAGTTCGGGATTTGAGGCTTACAGGTCAAATTTCAGGCATCTCTCCTGATTTCCCGTATAAATACCTCCCTGAAACGGGATAAACGACTGTAACTGACGGGCATTTACTCCGGATACGGCACCTGTTGCGTCGAGGTCAAGGGGAGAGAGGCAAAAGCACGCAGATGACGCGGACGTTGAAGATTTGCGCAGACAGGGGAAAACAGAAATGTCAGGAATGGACGTGTGTGCTGTCAATCCGTTTCCATTTCTATGCGCAGACCGATTTCTTCGATCCCCTTGATGATGGAATCTCTCATGCCGTGGCGGATGCTGAGGGTATGCTGGCCCCGGTGAAGAAAGCGGTGATGTTCCCGAACAGGGATCTCCAGGTGATAGATGGAGAATCCGTGTCCCTGCCATTTCCCGTAACTGTCGGCAAGCATACATTCCACCGTATCGCGCCGGACAGGGCCAATCGGCTGTTCTTCCGAACAAAACAGCCAGAGGTTCTGATAAGGGTAGAGATTGTTGTTGCGTATCTCAATCAGGAAGCGGTAGGAGACGCTGTTGTCCATAATCTCATAGGTGAAATAATATTCTCTGTCCTTGCTCCATTCAAGGTCGACAAGCTGGTATTGATGGTAAAACGCATGATCCACCGCGCAGGAAAGACAGAGGGCCGTTGAAAACGCCACGGCCGTCCGTCGGAAGAAGGATTTTATCCTCCCGTCAATCCTTCCGTTTTGCATGAGTTGCACGATTGCTTCCCGGAGACGGAGGGTTGTTCGGATGTGGACGGCGTCCGGAAGTCGCCTCGCCGGATATTTTTTCCTGTCCGTTTTTGCCGGATGCCTGCCGGACCTTCGGTTTTCCCGAGCG
>JAIRXI010000112.1 GCA_031268395.1 Tannerella sp.
CAAGCCTGGAGGCTTGCCTTTAACCCGACGTAGCGAAAGACGCTACGCCGAGCGAGGCCGTCATTGCGGGAGATCGCAATGAAAAGCAATGCACATAACCATGCCGTGTGAAGTATAAAATCAGGTGGAAATGAGGTTATCTGTCCGAACCGCAGGTTTGCTGTGCGGCGGTCATAAGCGTTTTGTCCCCTGAACACATGGTTTTACCAGTGAAGCTTCCCCGTTCATCGTTCATCGTTAATGTAAGGAGCGGCGGTCAATTGGCCGTCATGCGCTTGATGATGCTGTATGCGTTCATGATGCCCAGTTCGCCGGCCTTACTCAGGTCGGCGATGCCACGGTTGGTGTCGCCGGAGGAAAGGCGGGCCAGGCCGCGGTTGAAGTATGCTTCGGCAAATTCGGGGTTGCGCAGGATCGCTTCATTGTAGTCCAGGATCGCCGCCCTGTAATCCCGCTGTGCACAGTGGATGTTCCCCCGGTTATAATAGGAATAGACGAATCCCGGATGCAGCCGGATGACCATGTCGTAGTCGCGGATGATGAACTCGTTTTCGTCCAGCCGCCGGTCTTCCCGGGGTTCCCTGGCCGGAAAACCTGTCGGCGAGGAAGCGAGGGCCTTGTTCCCGTCTCCGATGTGGATGCTTATGGCGTTCGGCTCGCTGTAGGCCGACTGGGAGCGTTCGTAGTCGATCTGCTTGTAGCGCACGACGGCACGGTTGAAATAGGCCAGCGTATAGGACGGGTCTGTTTCGATCGCCTTGTCGAAATTGTGAAGCGCTTCCGCGAAGTCCTGAACCAGCATAAAGTCCATGGCCCGTCCGAAATAATAGTCGGCATTGCCGGGTTCGCGTTCGATCCTGGCGGAATATTCGTTGATGGATTCAAAGTGCGCGGCGATCTGTTCTTCGGTCAGCGCGGCCTCCTGGCTGGCATTGGTAATTAGAATTTTCCACGAAACCGTCATGCGCGCGTTGAAAGCTTCGATCATTTTGTCGTAACGTACGGACTCTCCCAGTGGAAGGTTTTTTTCGTAATAACTCAGGACAAAGGAAGGCTCCAGGTCGATGCGGACGTTCCTGTCCTGTACGCGGCCCCGGATTTCGCTCTGGTATTGCTGCTTCTGCTCTTCCTCCCTGTCATAGACCACCAGGCGATTGAATTTGTCGATGTCCCGGTCGGAACGTTCACGTGTTTTTTCTTCGTCAGCCGGTTCGTCCGCCGCCGGTCGTGTGGAAGCGCTGGCCGGAGACTGGCCGGCGGAAGCCGTCGCCGGCAGTCCCTTCCGTTTCCTTTCTTCCAGTTCGATGGCCGTCCAGTAGTCGCGGTCGGCGCCGACGCCGTCATTCAGTTTCCGTTTGGCTTCGGCGCGGTTGTAGTAGCCCGGGAGAAATTCCGGGTAATGATTCAGCACGGCATCCAGGTCGCCGACGGCGCCGCGGTAATCGCCGACTTCAAAATTCAGCAGGGCGCGGTTGTAGTAGGCCATGTAATTGTCCGGCTCCATTTCGATGACGACGTCAAAGTCTTCGATGGCGCGGTTGTTATCCCCGACCTGGAAACGCAGCAGCCCTCTGTTGAAACGGGCAATCAGGTTCCGGCTGTCCATGGAAATCACCTGGTCGTAGTCGGCCATGGCGCCGCGCAGGTCGTTCAGCTGGTAGCGCACCAGTCCGCGGTTGATGTAGTATCCCCCTTCGCGGGTGTTGAGGCGGATGGCTTCGTTCAGGTCGGCCAGCGCCTCTTCCAGGCGGTTGGTCTGGTAGAAGACAATCGCCCGGTTGCCGTAGCACGGCGCGTAGTACGGATCTGTTTCGATGGCCTTGTTGTAGTCGTTCAGGGCGAGGGCGGTATCTCCTTTTTCGAGATACATGGTGCCACGTGTCAGGTACCCCAGCGAGAGTTTGGGATAGGCCGCGATCAGTTCGCCAAAGGCATTTTCCGCATCCGCGTAATCCTTTTTCTGGAGATAGGCGATCGCCCGGTTAGCCAGCATGGAACGGTCGCCGGGACGAAGTTCCAGCCCCCGCTGATAGTCGCCGATGGCCGCGTCGTATTTTCCCTGGCTCTGGCGGGCTATGCCGCGTGCGTAGTAGGCCTGCGAGAGGAACGAATTTCGTTCGAGGCACAGGGCACAGTCGTCTTCCGCTCCCTGGAAATCATCCAGATTCAGCTTGGCTACCGCCCGGTAGAAATACGGCTCCGCCAGCCACGGTTTGGCCCTGATGACCTGGTTGAAGTATTGAATGGAGAGTACGTAATCCTCGAAATACAGCGCATTCCGTCCGACGGCCAGTACGCGGTCGGTATTGACCTGCGCCGCCAGCGTCCATGCACAAAGCTGGAAAAGGAGGAAAAGTACGGTCTTCTGCATTACTTTTTCACGGGTTTGACGCGGTAGGCACACGTGGTGGTGCCCTTGATTATCGCATTTAACTTGCTTTTGTTTAGCTGCCTTCGGATCGGCGAGATGCTGTCGATAAACACTTCTCCGTCCAGGTGTTCACATTCGTGCTGTACGACGCGGGCGGCAAAGCCTTCAAAGGTTTCTTCTTTCGACGCGCCGTTTTCGTCTTGATAGCGGACGCGGACGCGGAAGGCGCGCACCACTTTTTCGTGAATGCCGGGAAAGCTCAGGCAACCCTCTTCCAGCGCTGCGGTCTCCAGGCTCTTTTCAATGATTTCAGGATTGACCATCACCCGCTTGAAGAGCCGGCATTCGGGATAGTCTTCGCTCAGCGGGTCGGCATCAATCACCAGCAAGCGGACCGGACGCCCGATCTGGGGCGCGGCCAGTCCAACCCCGTCTGCGCCGTACATGGTTTCGAACATGTCATCAATCAGCTGTTTCAGGCCAGGTTCGCGTTCGTCTACCGGTATTGCCTTTTCCCGCAACACGGGTTGGCCGTATGTATAAATAGGCAGTATCATGTATTCCTGTATTTTGTACTTTCCAAATAAGACTGCAGGATGAAAACCGCGCTCAACTCGTCGGCCAGCGCTTTGTTCTGCCGTTTCGACTTTTTCAGTCCGCCGTCGAGCATGGCCCGGTGCGCCAGGACGGAAGTAAACCGTTCGTCGCAATAGGCCACCGGGATGTCCGGCAAAGCCCTGCGCAGCCGTTTCACAAAACCCTCCACATGTGTCAGGTTCTCCGACGACTCATTATTCATCTGTTTCGGATAGCCCACCACAAACACGTCCACCGGCTCGCCCGACACGTAGTTCACCAGATACTCCACCGCCCTGCCGCTTGGCACGGTTGTCAATCCGTTTGCTATCAGTTGTAATGTATCGGTCGCTGCCAATCCTGTCCGTTTTTGTCCGTAATCAATCGCTAAAATTCGTCCCATGCGGGGACAAAGATAGTACTACAATTTAAAGATTCAAAAAATCAGGGATTCAAAAAATCAAAAAAACCGTTCTGTCAGGAAGGCGGCGGGGAGACGGGCTGGCACACGGAGACCGATTCGGCAACGTTCATAACGGCACGCCGTTCGCTCCGGCAGCGGCGGCGCAGCGCAGGGAGCAATGTCCGGTGTCCGGCCTTTGTCCGGCATTTCTCTGCCGTCCGGCATTTCCAGACAGCTCCAAAAGATTTAGCCGCCCCCACATGCGGTTCGTAGATAAAAAGTCGTATCTTTACACCCCTTTTTGAACTTGATATATGACGGAAAGAAACGAAAACTCTTTATATTTAATGCAATCTTCGGGCGAAGAAGATGAAGCGGTCGGCATCGTGATGCCGATTCTGGTAGACTGTGACCGGGACGAAGATTTCTCGGAGGGGATGGATGATGTGGGCGAATCGCTCCTGATCCTTCCGTTGCGCAATCTGGTGCTGTTTCCGGGGGTGGCCGTGCCGGTTGTGGTCGGCCGGGCCAAGTCGATGCAGCTGATTCAGGAAGCGGCGGATAAGAAACTCATGATCGGAGTCACGTGTCAAAAAGACACGAAGGTGGACGATCCCCGCTTCGACGACCTGTACCACACCGGCGTGGTGGCGGAAGTGCTTCGCGTACTGGAAATGCCGGACGGGACCACCACGGCGATCATTCAGGGGCGCAAGCGGCTCCGGCTGCACGAACTGACCGAGACCGATCCTTTCCTGAGAGGCCGCATCTCCATGATCGAAAACAAGTTCCCCCGCAAAAACGACCGCGAGTTCGAAGCCCTGGTCTCTGCCATCAAGGATTTAACGGTCAAGATACTGACTTCGTCCGGCGAGCCGCCCAGGGATTTGATCCTTTCGATCCGCAACAACCGGAACGCATTTTACCTGATCAATTTCTCCTGCTGCAACCTCCTGACCCAGCCGGCCGAAAAGCAGGAACTGCTGGCGATCAACGACCTGAAAGACCGCGCCTATCACCTGATGTTTATCCTGAACCGCGAGTCTCAGCTGATGGAACTCAAGGCGTCGATCCAGATGAAGACGCATGAAGACATCAACAAGCAGCAGAAGGAATATTTCCTCCAGCAGCAGATCAAGAATATCCAGGAGGAACTGGGCGGCAATATCAACGACATTGAGATAAAGGAACTGCGCGAGAAGGCGAAACATAAAAAATGGTCGGAGCCGGTGGCGGAACTTTTTCAAAAGGAGGTGAGCAAGCTGGAGCGTATCCATCCCCAGTCGCCCGACTACGCGATGCAGTCGCAGTATGTCCAGACGATCATTTCGCTCCCGTGGAACGAGTACAGCAGGGACAACTTTAACCTGAAACGGGCACAGCGAATCCTGGACCGCGACCATTACGGCATGGAAAAGGTGAAAGACCGGATCATCGAACACCTGGCCGTGCTGAAGCTCCAACGTGAATTGCGTTCGCCCATCATCTGCCTGTATGGCCCTCCCGGCGTGGGGAAGACATCGCTGGGGAAATCCGTTGCCGAAGCGCTGAATCGCAAATACGTGCGCGTCTCGCTGGGCGGACTGCATGACGAAGCCGAGATTCGCGGACACCGGCGCACCTACATCGGCGCCATGGCCGGACGGATTGTCCGGAACCTGCAAAAGGCGGGAACGTCCAATCCGGTGTTTATCCTGGACGAAATCGACAAGGTCGGGAACGACTTCCGGGGAGACCCGGCTTCGGCGCTGCTGGAAGTGCTGGATCCCGAACAGAACAGCTCGTTTCACGACAACTACCTGGATATGGATTTCGACCTGAGCAAGGTCATGTTTATCGCCACCGCCAACAGCCTGACCACGATTTCGCAGCCGCTGCTGGACCGGATGGAACTGATCGAAGTGAACGGATATATCCTGGAAGAAAAAACGGAAATCGCCATGAAGCATTTGATCCCGAAACAGATGGAGCTGCACGGCATTCCGAAAAACAGGGTGAAGCTTCAGCGGGCGACGGTGCACCGGATCGTCGAATCGTATACGCGCGAAAGCGGCGTGCGCGAACTGGAAAAGAAGATTGCCAGGGTGATGCGCCGGCTCGCCCGGCGGCTCGCTTCGGACGAGCCGTTTCCCGAAATCATCCGGCCGGAAAATTTGCAGGAATATCTCGGCCTGGAAGAATATACGCGCGACAAGTACCAGGGGAACCGGTATGCCGGCGTCGTCACCGGCCTGGCTTGGACGGCGGTGGGCGGCGAGATTCTCTTTGTGGAATCCAGCCTGAGCCGGGGAAAAGGCGCCAAGCTGACCATCACGGGCAACCTGGGCGACGTGATGAAAGAATCGGCCGTGCTGGCGCTGGAATACGTCCATGCCCACGCAGAGCAGATTCAGATTGCGGAAGACCTGTTTGAGAACCGGAACGTCCACATTCACGTGCCGGAGGGGGCGATACCCAAAGACGGCCCCAGCGCGGGGATAACGATGGCGACGTCGCTGGTTTCGATCTACACGCAGCAAAAAGTAAAGCCCCACATCGCGATGACCGGCGAGATCACGCTGCGCGGAAAAGTGCTGCCCGTGGGCGGTATCCGGGAAAAAATCCTTGCGGCCAAACGCGCCGGCATCAAGGAAATCATCCTTTCGCAGGCAAACCGGAAAGACGTCGCCGAAATCAGGGCGACCTATCTGGAAGGACTGACATTTCATTATGTGGAAAATATGGAGGAAGTCCTTCAGCTGGCGCTCACGCAGGAAAAGGCGGAAATGTAGCCGCAGACGGCTGCACCCCTCTCTTCCGGACACGACGGGCAAAAGAACCTCATTTCCACCTCCTTTTAATAACAAAACAACCTCAGTAGCAGGCAAGCAGAGATATATACGGGTGAACCTCCTTACCTCCTTATCCCCGGTTACAAACAATAAGATAATGAGGTGGTCTGTCTGAAACGAAGGTTTGCCGTGTGGCGGTCATAAAGCGCTTCGTCCCATCACATGGTTTTACCAGTGATCCATTGTATCAAAAGCACGCGGATGACACGGATGTTGCATGTGATTCAATCGGAGAAACGCTTCCTGTCCGGCGCCCCTCCGTGTCCTCCTTTCTTTTATTTAAACACGAAGCACACGGAGACGCTTCCTGCGGTGCGGGGAAATGGCTAACGGACATGTTGGGTTTAACTCTTTCCGGATCAGTAAGATTACTGTTTCGACAGGGAGGCTCGACTGTTAAAAAATAGCCCCCGGCAAAAAAAAGTACTGAAAATGTTTGGTGATATAAAACGGAACACATACTTTTACGGCCATAACAATTACCAACAAAATAGAACATGTATAAACTTTCTGC
>JAIRXI010000185.1 GCA_031268395.1 Tannerella sp.
CTGCCGCCCCACCAGGGGTCATCCCAGAGGAAAGGCTTTCCGTCGGGATGCGTGTACGACCAGCCGCCGGTAGGTACAATCGCCGGAATATGTCCGGACGGTTCCTGCGCGTCGATGAAATCCTGTATATTTTTGCGGACAATGTTTATGGCATCGTAAAAGTAAAGGTAAGTGGGTACGGCTGCTCCGGCATCCAGCGTCCAACCCATTTTCTCGCGCGTCGGTTCTTCGGCGATCATCCCGTGCGAACTGTTGTGGAGAGTGCGCCGGACGGCATGATACAGTTGATTGAGTTTCGTGTCCGAGGATAAAAAACTTCCCGTTACGGGCAGTTCGGTATGTACGCTCTTTGCCGTGAAATCGCCGAGTGAGGGCTTTTGTTTCAATCCCGTTACCTGAACATAGCGGAACCCGTGATAGGTGAAACGCGGTTCAAACAGTTCGTCGCCTTTCCCGTCAAGGATAAACCGTTCCTGCTGGAATCGTCCGCGAGTGTGTGAATGGCTGTATGAGGTGTTAAGCGTACTGTCGGCGTTCAGCATTTCGTTGTAGTTGCAGGTTATGACCTGTCCGCGTTCGCCTTTCACGCGCATGGCAATCCATCCGGTCATGTTTTCTCCGAAATCGACAAGATAGACGCCGGGCTTCGGTTCGGTGATTTGTACCGGTTTAATTTCCTCGGCAACGTGCATGGCGGGAAACATTTGCGATTTGAGTTTGCCCGCCGGAGCGGGAACGGTTTCGGGACGATTCCACCCGCTGTCGTCGAATCCGGGTTTATCCCAGCCGGTCTGCGTTTGGGTATGATCGACGGTCTCGCCGCCACGGATGCAGTTGTAAGTGATTTCGCCGTAACTCCATCGCCAGCTGTCGTTGGTAGCGACCGTTTCCGTTTCGCCTGACGAGTATTCTATCCGCAGATTCATCAGGAGTTTCGGCGGCGTTTTCCAGTTGGCTTTTTCCATCTGGAAGAGGTCGTTTGCCGGCAGGTTGTAGAATCCGTTACCGAGTATGACGCCAAGCGCGTTATCGCCCTTGCGGACAAGCGCGGTCACGTCGTATGCGGCGTAATAGACCGTGCGCTGATAGTCCGAGAATGCCGGATCCATTACTCTCGTACCCGCTTTTTTGCCGTTTATGTAGAGTTCGTAATATCCGAGTCCGCAGATAAGCGCCGTCGCCCGTTTAACTTTACGTTCGACGGTTATATCCTTACGCATATAGACGGCTGCCGTATCGCGCAAAGGATAAGCGGTGTTATCGTTCCATGAATCAATAAACCCGCGTTTGCCGGATACTTCCGAGTAACGGCTCGAAATCCATTTCCCCTGCCATTCGTCCGGCGACAGGACGCCCATCGACCATTGCGCCGGCGCGCTCCATGCCGAGACTTTGTCCTGTCCGTCCCATATCTGCACTTTCCAGTAATAATATTGTGCGGTGCGCAACGCGGGTCCGGCGTATCGCACCTGCCGGCTTTGCGACGATGGCGTTTTGCCGCTGTCCCAGACATCGCCTTTGTCCTGCTTTAACGTTTCCGGACTGCCGGCGACGATAATCCGGTATGCCGACTGATTCACAGCCTGCCGGTCGGAAACAATCTGCCAGCCCAGGGCAGGATTCGTTACATCTATTCCCAGCGGATCGCGCGCATATTCGCATGTCGGGTTTTGCACACGTATGTCGTTTTTGCCATTATGGAGGCATGACTGAAACGTCATTGCCGGCAATAAAAATAAGAATAATCTCAATTTGATAAATTTCCTTCGGGAAACCCTGTTCATGTTCATTTTTTCTTTCATTTTTTTTACTTTATGTGATTGAGTTTGCAAATATGCAATTTATTATTTACATGCCCATATCTGTTGCATATTTTTATTTGTATGTCTAAAAGATCCCATTTTTTTACATATTACTAACTGCGACAAGTGATATTAATGCGCTAAGGCCTATACTCAATACCGAAAAGAGCGACAAAACCCATATTAAAATCTTGTTTCGCTTCAGTAGCCTGAACGGATACAGACAGTAGGCGATCACAAACGTAGGCGGAACGTAAAACAATGCCGAAATAAACAATGCATCCTTTACATACTTGCTGAAAATAAACAGATCTTCCGGTATCTGATGTTTCTGCATATAGTAAAACATAATCAGGAAGATAACATAAACCAACAGATAGATCACCGAGAAGTGATATATCTCACGCCCCTTTTCGCCCAACAGCCTGGGGAAGCCGAAGCCGAACAGGAGGGAAACCACATTGATGACAAATATCAATAATAAGATATACACAATATTATCCATAGAAAACATGATTAAAATTCATTGTTAAACATAGCCTTTCAGTCCGGTGCGACTGCGATGCTGATCCGTTCGCTTTTTCCGACATGCAGGTCTTTCTTTTTCATGTGATGCAGTTCGGCTTTCCGCGGCGGATAATGTGCATCATAGCGATTGTTCTCTATCCGCACTTCGCGACATCCGTCCAGATAGAAATTCACCGGACGACCGTGCGGCGGATAAGCATCCGTATATTCAATCCGGTTATCCTTAAATACCAGTCCCCTTACCGAACGGGCATACAAAAGATTGATGTCGTAATGTTTAAACACATTATTCTCTATCAGTATGTTTTGATGGTACGGTTCTTCGCTGCTGCTGCCGGGCCTGTGCGACGGGGTGATGCAAATCACGGCTTCTCCCCAGTCTCCCGGTTCGGCCGACGACAGGCAATTGTCGAACACGTTATTCCGAATGATGAAATTGCGCACCGCACCCGCTTCATACCAGGCATCCGTGTCGCCTTCCACCAGAATGGCTGCACCGGCTGTCCGGAAAATGTTGTTTTCAAACAGCGCCCGTTTCGGCGTGGTAAGCAGGATGCCCCGCGCCCTGTTTTTGCGGGGAATG
>JAIRXI010000201.1 GCA_031268395.1 Tannerella sp.
ATGTTGAATGCGAAAGAGTACATGACGCAGCGGAATACGGATATGTATGAACTGTATTTGAAAACGAACGGGCTGGACGTTTACCGGGATTACATTTCCCTGAATCCGAATCATGTAGCGCCGGATTTTGTGCCCCGGTATTCCGACCGGGAAATCGCGGAGATGCAGGGGACGGACTGGATAGACGAAGTGACCCGCACCGGCTTTCAACATTCGCACAATCTTTCGATGACCGGCGGCGGCGAATCGACGCAGTATATGGCTTCCGTCAATTATTTCAATCAGGAGGGCGTGATGAAAAACAACGCTACGGACCGTTTCACGATCAGGTTCAACCTGGATCAGCGTATTTCGCGCTACGTGAAAGCCGGCCTGACCGTGAACCTGAGCCGCAACAGTTATGACAATGTACCGCTGGGGAGCGGCGAGAACGAAAATGCGAGTTTGATCGGTTTGGCCATGCGGTATAACCCGATTATTCCCGTGTACGATGAAAACGGGAACTACGCCCTGAATCCCGAACAGTCCTTTCTGCCGAATCCGGCGTCCCTGCTCGAAATCACGGATTTGTCCGCGAAAGACCGGGTGCTTGGCTCAGCCTACGTGGAAGCGGAGCCGATCAAAGGGTTGCTGCTGAAAGCGTCGCTGGGAGCGGACCGGCGCGATTCCAAACGGAAAACCTACCTTCCCAGGACAACCCTGTACGGCGCCAACGTCAACGGACAGGCGTACATTGTCGAGAGGGGCGACACGGATTACCTGATGGACCTGACGGCTACGTATACAAAGGAAATCGACCGGCATAACTTTACCGTGCTGGCCGGATATTCGTACCAGGAGTTTAACGGCGAAAGTTTTGCGGCGGGCAACCAGGATTTCATCCTGGACGCTTTCCTGTACAACAACCTGGGCGCCGGCGCCTACGCCAGGCCGACGGCTATTTCCTGGGCAAGTAAAAACGCCCTGGGATCTTACTTTGCCCGCCTGAACTATTCGTTCCTCGGCAAATACCTGCTGACGGCCACAGTGCGCGCCGACGGCGCTTCCAACTTCAACCCCGACTATCGCTGGGGCTACTTCCCCTCCGTCTCACTCGGATGGCGGTTTAGCGACGAGGCGTTTATGAGCGGAGCGTCGTCGTGGCTTTCCAACGGCAAGTTAAGGCTCAGCTACGGCGAAACGGGTAATTCCAACGTGGGTAACCGGATTCTGGACACCTACGCGGCCGGATACGGGTATCCGATCGGCGAAAGCTTCGCAATCGGCATCCGCGCCTCGCAACTGGGCAATCCGCAACTGAAGTGGGAGACGACAAGCGAGCTGAACGTCGGGCTGGATCTGGGTTTCCTGAACGGCCGGATCAATGCCGCGCTGGAATACTATGACCGGACCATCTCCGACCTGCTGGTAACCGGCAAAAGCCTCCCGTCGTACAACGAAATCACGTCGATTGCCGCCAATATCGGGAAAACACAGGGACGCGGATTCGAGTTGACGCTGAACACGGTGAATGTGACGAACCGGGACTGGCAGTGGACCACCGACCTGACGTATTCGTTCTATCGGGATCAATGGAAGGAGCGCGACCCGAACTGGAAGCCGGCAGCCTATCAGTCGCCCACCGACCCGATCCGGGCCTGGTTCTCGTACGAATCGGACGGACTGCTGCAGCCCGGAGAAGCGGCGCCGGCTCACCAGGCCGCCCTGCTGCCCGGACAGATCAAGCTGAAAGACATCAGCGGAGAGAACGGCACGCCCGACGGGAAACTGGACAACTACGACATGGTATATAAAGGTACCTCCGATCCGGATTTCCTTTTCGGGTTCAACAATACGGTGAAATATAAAAAATTCGACCTGAACGTATATTTCTACGGCGAAGTAAACCGGATGAGGAGCAACAGTTATTACGAATATTTCGGCATACTGGGAAGTCCCGGAGTTATGGCCCAGGGATTCAATGCCTCCGAAATGGCGCTGGAAACCTGGCACCACGACTATCAGGATGCAAAGTATCCCAACCCGATCGTGACCGACTATGGCAACGGGGATTACTATGCCCGGAAAATATCCTATATCCGGTGCCGGAACATCACGCTTGGGTATGTGCTGCCCCTGCCGGCGAAAATCGCTAACCGGGCACGCCTCTATGCGGACGTGAACAATCCGTTCGTGCTGACGAACTGGACAGGCGTCGATCCGGAAACGGACGAACACCAGTATGCCTATCCGAACATTACGGGCATCAGCCTCGGTATTGATATTACATTCTAATTAATTAAAAACAGAATTAAAGATGAAAAAGACAAGTATTTATATTCTATCGCTGATAATAATCGCATTGCAGAGCTGTCGACTGGAATCTGAAATGTATGACGCGATCAATCCCACTCTGTTCCCGAAAACGGCAGAGGATGCGGAAGCGCTGGTAACGGGAAGCTGTTACCGTATTTTCAGGGCTGACGACTGGAGCGAGCCTTACACTATGGGGAGCAACGGTTTGCACGTAGTCAATGATCTGGCATCGGACGTCGGCGAGTGCCAGTGGCGCGACCGTGAACCGCTGCTTTACGGACGCTGGATAATAAACAATGGTTACATCAACGCCTCCTGGCAATGGGCGAAATTCATCAACATTATGGCGTTGAATATGGACCGTATCAGCCAAATCGACATGGACGAGACGCATAAAAACCGCCTTATCGCGGAATTGCGCTGCGGACGCGGCTACCTGGGATTCCTGCTGTACGATTTTTACGGACCGGTTCCGATTGCGGATCTGGAAACGCTGAAGAATCCGCTGGAGGAGGTTATTGTCCCGCGGGCCACGGAAGAGGAAATGCAGACGTTTATCGAAACGGAGCTGACGGAAGCCGCCAAGGCGCTGCCGTACAGTTACAAGAAAGGCGATCCCGACTACGGGCGTTTCAGCAAAGGCGTATGCTATATGGTTCTGCTGAAGTTTTACATGCAGACCAAACAGTGGGCCAAGGCGGAAGCGGCCGGACGGGAGCTGATGAAACCCGAATACGGATATGCCCTGGTATCCCGCTATGCGGACATCTTCACGCTGGAAAACGAAAAAAACGCGGAAACGATTTTTTCCTCCAACTGTCTGAAGGGGTATAATGAACAAATGTGGCATGCGCACGTACTGCCGTCCGACTATCCTACTGAAGCGTCTGTGTCTAAATGGAACGGTTATAAAATAGCGTGGTGGTTTATGCATACCTTTGAAGAAGGCGACCAGCGGCTGGAAACGATTGTTTCTGAATACACCGGGGTCGGCGGCATACAGCACAGCGAAGAACTGGATGTCAATAGCGGAGAGATTCAATATGGCGCCGTACCGTTCAAGTATGAAATTGATGCGACGACGACCGGTATCGGGAATCAGATTGATTTTATCGTCTACCGCTATGCCGATGCCCTCACGCTGCTGTCGGAAGCCATTGTTCGCAAGGGTAATGCCGTCACGCAGGAAGCCGTCGACCTGTTGAACATGGTGCGTACACGCGCCGGGCTTCAGGCTTATACGCTGAATTCGTTCTCCGACACGCGCGATTTTCTTGACAAGTTATTGCTTGAGCGCGGTCATGAACTCTACTGGGAAGGCTGTCGCCGACAGGATTT
>JAIRXI010000232.1 GCA_031268395.1 Tannerella sp.
GGGTGCATTTCTTTTATTCAAACATGTCCGTTACGCATTTTCCCTGCCCTGTTCCCCGGCGCCGCAAGGCGCTCCGTGCCCTTTCTTCCTTTATTCATCCAAACACGGAGGCACAGAGGACACAGAGCGGGTGATTCGCCATTCCCTCCGTGTCTCCGTGTCCTCCGTGTTTAAACGAAAAGGAAAAGGACGCGGAGTGGCGCCTTGCGGCGCCGGGGGAAATGGCATTTGCCTGTCCGAAAATCGGGAGCAGTTGAAAATTGAAAGTTATATATGCACAATGAACAATTGGGAGAGTTGAAAGTTATCCCGGGAAGCGTCTAATGGACATGTCAGGCTTATTTCTTTCTCCGGCCCTTTAATGCGTTGGGGAGACCTGCGCGGTGGCTGACGGTTGCCCTCCGGCGGAATGTTTTTGTCTGCATCCACCGCCGGACGCCGGCTTTCTCCGTCTGGCAGACCGCACGGACCATTTCAAAACCCGACAGCCCTATCTCAAAACCGTGCGGTTTTGATTTAAAACCTCAAGGTTTTACTTTGAAACCACGTGGTTTCAATTCAAAACCACGCGGTTTTACTTTATAACCTTGCGGTTTCAATTCAAAACCGCAAGGTTTTACTTTGCAACCGCGCGGTTACAACTTAAAACCATGCGGTTTTATTTTAAAACCGCGCGGTTTTAAACTGAAACCTCACGGTTTTACTAAGGCGCGTTACTTAAAAATCCGCATTCCGGTCGGGCAAATCCCGTTTCCGGTTCCCTTCCGTTTCGCTCTTATCCTGAATTTGGCTTTATTGCTCAGTATAGATATATTGTACGGAGCCGTCTGCCGGGCAGCCCGCCACGTTGTCCAGCGAATACGCCCCGTCGCCGGAAGATTTCAGCGTATAGCCCACAATACGGCAGTTGGACAGGTTCACCCTGCGTCCGGCGTTGATGAGTCCCGTATTGATCGAAAAAGTCCGAACCGCTTCCTCTCCCGGTTCCATTGCGCCCAGCAATACGCCGGTTCGCGGGTCGGCATCGGGAATCACGTAGGTGGCCACATTGTCGTGCACATAGTCCGCCTCCCATTCGCCGCCGGGCACTTTCTGCCCGTATCCGATCCCGTCTTCGATGATGAATGCGAAGAAACGATACGAACCGGTGCGGTTCGTCCGGACTTTCACCTTGAAGTCGATCGACGTGCCGTTTACCTGCGATTCGATGGCGATGCCCGTTTCGGACGGCGCCGTGCCGGAGTGTTTCAGCGCATCCGTCAGGAAGTTGGAGGTACCCGTCCGGTAGAGGCTGACTTCTTCACGCAAGTCGATAAGCGAGGAAGGGAAATAAAACTCCGAACTCAATCCGTTGGATATTCCGGCGATCGCGCCTGCCAGTGCACTGTAACACCATTTGCCGTTCAGATGCAGGCAGATGACGTGAACCATCCGGCTGGAGGCCAGTCCCTGCTGCGTCTCCCTGACGGCGTCGGTCATCATCGGACAGTTCGGACAGTTGGTGCCGGAGAATTGCATGAGGAGGTATTGCCGGAGATAGGGACGCACCACATAGGTGGCTTTCACTTGAAGGACAGCCGTGGTATCTCCGTCGTAAATGGCATAAAACCGGTGCGTGCCCGGTGCATCGGTGGCGAACGCCGTTCCGTCGAGCGGTTCGTCCGCCTCTTCTCCTTTCCGGAAGATGCTTGCGGACGGCGTCACGTCTTCGCCGTCGGCCGTTACCGAAAAAGTGATCTGTTCGTTTTCATCGGCCTTGAAGGTCGGCCGGTCGGCGTGGAGGGTGAGTATGACCGGGAGGGCCTCGACGCTGATTTCGCCGGACTTGCCGCCGTCGAAGGTGGCGTAAAACGTGTAGACGTTCGCCGTTCGGGTGGAGAACGAAGGTGATTCGAGGACGGTTTCCGGCTCCCCGGCCAGGATCACCGTTGCTTCGGCCGTCACGTCCTCGCCGTCCGCCAGGACGGTGAAGGCGACGGCGTCCCGGCTGTTGGCCCTGATTTCGGAACGGTCGGCCGCGATCGAAAGCGCCACCGCCGCAGCGTCGATGACGAGGTCGTTCGACCGGTGTCCGTCGTATGTGGCATAAAACGTATAGGCGTTCGCCGTTCCGGTCGCAAACGAGGGCGATTCGAGGACGGTCTCCGGCTCCCCGGCCAGGATCACCGTCGCTTCGGCCGTCACGTCTTCGCCATCCGCCCGGACGGTGAAGGCGGCCATGTCCCTGCCATTGGCCTTGATGGCGGCGCGGTCGGCCGCGATCGAAAGAACGACCTCCGTCGCTTCGACCGTGATTTCGCCGGACTGCTGCCCTTCGTAGGAGGCATAAAACGTGTACACGTCCGGGACACGGGTCGAGAAACTGCCGTTACTAACGCCTTCCGGCATGTTTTTCCGGCTGATCACCGCCGAAGACGTGACATTCTCGCCATTGGCTGTCACCATAAACACGACCCTGTCCGCGCCGTTGGCCTTGATGACGGTTTTGTCGACCGATATTTTAATTTCCAGAGGTTCCCCGGTATCGAAGAGGGAGCATCCCGGCGCCATCTGCAGGATGACGCCTGTGACCAGAAGATACCGGCTGATTTTTCGAAGTTGTTCTGTTAGCATACCTGTTATAAAAGTAGCTCCTTTGCCTGTTTCCTGAATTCAGGGGAAAAGGAGCGGATTTCGACTGGCAAAGATAGGTGAAAAAGGATTCCTGACCGGTATAAAAGCCGGATATTTCGATCCCGCTTAAGATTATATAACAATACTTTTAGCCCGCGTCGTCTGTAAAAGTCGTACCTATGCAGGCAAAATACATGCAGTTTGATTACGAAGAAATCTATTTTAAGATGCAAACAGAACATCAGGTTAAAACAGGCATCCGGGCGCTGCTCGTCGGATGCATGGCGGGCGGAGCGCTCATGTGCCATTCCGTGAACTGCCAGACGGCAACGGCCGGTATGCCGGCGAAGGTGCGTACATTTACAATGCCGGCCGTTCCGCCGGAGATCGTGTCCGTTTCCGAACGGGCGGATTACCTGGCTGCCCACTACTGGGACCTCTTTGATTTTGCGGACACGGCTTATATTCACCTGCCGGAAGTCACCGAACAGGCGTTCGTCGACTATCTGAGCATTCTGCCCTATGCTTCCGGCCCGGCGGCAAGGGAGCAGTCCGTCCGGCAACTGCTTGCCGGGGCCGAAGGGGAAGAAAGCGGACGGATGTACGGTTTTTTTCTGGAAATACTTGCCAAATATCTCCACGAACCCAACTCTCCCTTCCGCGACGACGAGCTGTACATCCCCGTGGCGCACTACCTGATTGCGGATGCACATTCGGGCGAGGCGGAGAAGATACGCATGAGGTACACGCTGAAGGGTTTGCTGAAAAACCGCCCGGGAACCGTGGCCGCCGACTTCGCCTACGTCCTGCCGGACGGGAGGCAGGGACGCCTGCACGACATCGCTGCGGACTGCACGCTGCTGATGTTCTACAATCCGGACTGTCATGCGTGCGGAGAAATCATCGCCTCCATCAGGCAGTCGTCCGCCATCCGCCGGCTGACGGCAGACGGGAAGCTGGCCATTCTGCTGTTCTATCCGGACGAGGATGTCGAAATCTGGAAAGCGCACTGGGCCGATATTCCCAAAGACTGGATCAACGGATATGACCGGCAGCTAAAAGTAAAAAACAGCGAAATCTACGACTTGCGGGCGATTCCCTCGCTCTATCTGCTGGGCAGGGACAAGACGGTGCTGCTGAAGGATGTGAATTTTGACAGGCTGGAGCGCTTCCTGACAGAAAATTTCGGCAAGTAATCGCCCCTCCGTTCTCCGCCGGATCAGTTGCGTAAAGTCATGCCTGCTGCGCGCATACGGATGTCCGGCGGACAGAGGCAGCGGGCGGGATAAGCCCAACATGTACTGAGCGCTTATTCCCCCCTGAACTGTTCTATCGCCTGCTGAACGGAGCCGTGTATCAGCAATAAGCGGCGGGCCTGTTCGCCGGGAATACCCAGCGCTTCGACAAGCATCCGGGTTCCGCGGTCGACAAGTTTCCGGTTCGAGGGCTGCATGTGAACCATCCGGTTTCCCTTCACGCGCCCCAGTTTAATCATAATGGACGTAGAAATCATGTTGAGAACCAGTTTTTGTCCGGTACCCGATTTCATGCGCGAGCTTCCGGTAACATATTCCGGCCCGACAATCACTTCGATCGGAATATCGGCTTCGGCTGCCGCCGGAGAACCGGGATTGCCGGTAATGACCGCCGTAAGGATTCCGTGCTTTCGCGCCGCGTGCAGGGCGCCCGTGACATAAGGCGTTGTACCCGAAGCGGCAATACCTACGACGGTGTCGCGGGCGTTGACCCGATGTTGCACAAGGTCTTTCCATCCCTGTCGGGCATCGTCTTCCGCATTTTCGACCGGCGCACGGAGTGCGGCGTCGCCTCCGGCAATCAGTCCGACGACGCACGTGGGAGACATGCCGAACGTCGGCGGGATTTCGGACGCATCAAGCACGCCCAGCCGACCGCTCGTCCCCGCGCCCAGATAAAACAGGCGTCCGCCCTGCCGCATCCGGTCAACCGCCCGGTCCACCAGTTCCTCTATCCGGGGAATGACGCGCTGCACCGCCAGAATCACTTTCCCGTTTTCCACCTTCAGTTCCTCCAGCATCTCGCGCGTTGTTTTTTTTTCCAGCTCATCGTAAAGCGACGCCGCTTCCGTTATTTTTTCCATTACCATAAACCATCGTCTGTCCGTTGTTTCGGGTACAAAAATAGAATTAATTAGCCTGTGGGCACAAATATTTAAGGATATTATACGATAAATGCACAAATTCATCTTTAAAAGAGGCCTTTATGTGACTAAAAATACATACATTTGCAGCAAAATATAAAATGCCGGACAATGAAACTTATTGCAGAAAGTACATCCACCCGCACAGAGTGGGCTTTGGTCGAGGGAGAACACCTCTTCCAGAGGGTTATTACAGAGGGAATTAATCCCTATTTTCAGACGAGGAAAGAAATAAGCCGAAGCATTCGACTTAACTTGCCGGAGGTCTTTTTCAAAAGGAAGATCAACCGGATCTATTTTTATGGCGCCGGGTGCGCGACCGAGGAGAAAAAGAATGTTGTCAAATCATCGCTGATTGCCCAGTTCAAAACCGCTACCCTGGTCGAAAGCGACCTGCTTGCAGCCGCCCGCGGCCTGTTCAAGAACGATACCGGGATTGCCTGTATCCTGGGAACGGGGTCCAATACCTGCTTTTACGACGGAGAAAAAATCGTCAAGAACGTCAGGCCTGCGGGATACGTGCTGGGCGACGAAGGCAGTGAAGCCGTTTTCGGGAAACTGTTCCTGGCCAATTTGCTGAAAGACCTTGTGCCTGCCGAACTGGCAAACCTTTTTTACGAGAAGTTTGGCATCACTGCCGACGACGTCATGGATGCCGTCTACGAAAGCACCGCCCCTACCCGCTTCCTGGTATTTGTGTCACGCTTTCTGGCCGAGAATCTGGAAAACAAGTATGTCTACAACCTGCTGATCCAGAATCTGCGCGACTTCTTCACGCGCAACATCTGTCAATATGATTACAAGGCTCACCGGATACGGTTTGTCGGTTCGGGCGCTTTTACCTTTGCGGAACTGCTGAAGGAAATCGCGATGGAATTTGGCACCAAAATAGATCTGATCAAAGTATCTTCCATCCAGGGACTTATTGAATATCATGCGCTCAATGACGCCGCATTCGATTAGGAACTGTCCGGAAATAAACGTCACAAATTTATCGGAGCTGTTTTTTGCGGGACGAAGCCCGAAAAGGCGCGCATACCGGGGTATGTAAGCATTTTCGGGCTGAAGTACGGCGAAAAACAGAACGGTAAATGTGATGTTTGTTTTCAGACAGTTCCTTAGCTTCCGCAGGGAGCCTTTCGCCGGTCGGTAGCCGTTGCGGACGCCCTGCATGTAAAAAACGAACGAGCCTTTTTAACGCGAGTGAAGCGAAACACACGTAACATAAAAACAACTGTTTGCAGTTCAATCCGATTGTTTCCTTCCTCGCTTTTCCGTTTATTTTCAACACGGAGGACACAAAGAAAATCCGTCTTTCCCGCGTTTCCGGTTCAAAAGGCGGTTTCGGCACACGGGTAAAACCATGTATTTTGAAAAAGCCGTCGCACGTTCCGCGTATAGCATGGCTTGTTTCGCCGGTATATGCGGCGGGACTTTACCGGTACCTCCTGGCATCTTCGGGCAAAGGAACCTCCTTTCCACCTGATTTTAGGCTGCGTAACATGAGTTATTGAAACACGGAGACACGGAGGGAATCGTGCATCCCTTTCTTTGCGTCCTCCGTGTCTCCGTGTTTACATGACCGGAGAAATGAAGGAAATCAGGCGACAAATGACGGGTGGCTGCCGACAGGCGCCCGGCATCAGGGACCAGATAAAAATCATCAGGGACCAGATGAAAAACATCTGGGACCAGACTGCCGCTGTCAGGGGCCAGATGGAAATCCATTTCCCGTTTTTGAAAATCATCTGGGGAGAGATGGCGGCCATCTGGGGCCAGATGGAAATCTATTTCCCGTTTTTGACATTCATCTGGCCCCTGATGGCCGCAGTCTGGTCCCGGATATTTTTCATCTGGTCCCTGATGATTTTTATCTGGTCCCTGATACCGGGCATTTGAGAAGGGAAAGCGATAAACAGGGAAGAATGAATAACAAATAACGAACTGATAAGTAAGCATTACTGATTAACTGATATTACGCACTGCAACAAATTCCATACCGGCAAGCCCACGTCCGAAGGACGTTATTTTCATAACCGCAGGCCGGCAACCTGCGGCGAAAGACCCGAACCTGCGGTGGCTGCCTGAAAGGCAGAACCGTTTCCGTATCAACAGTGACGTCCTACCTTATCAGGCAGCGAACCGCTGGCTGCCATACCTTCCGCCGGCTGCTCTTTGCTTGCCTGCGGTTATGAAAATAACGCCTTTCGGGCGTGCGGGCTTGCCGGTGTCCGGCACAGTGGATGCGTAACATGAGTTAATCCCAAAATGTCCATTAGATGTTCCCCTGTCGTGTCCGGAAGACGCCCTGCCGGTAAAACGGCCCGTCCCGGCCAGGGACAGAATGTGGTCGGAACGGCCTTATTTGGCGCGGGGTAAGACAGGCGGATGGACACCGCTCCGGCAGGTGTCCGCCGTGCCCCCTTTTTCGTCCACA
>JAIRXI010000267.1 GCA_031268395.1 Tannerella sp.
CGGAACCGCTCTGTCATTATCGCATACACCGGAAGGACATGCCCTGCCATACGCTGAACGTGCGATAGCTTTTTCAGGCACAGGGTTTTACGGGTGATCCGTATCCACTCTCCTTTACGCTATCTGTCCTTTATTTCCAAAAGAGATAGCACCTCAAAAAAAGGATTAACCAAATTCGAATTTTCGTGCGTTTGCCCCGTTCGGATTGATTTTTATTAGTAGATTTGTGCCGCGAAAACATGCAAGATGTGGAGATTACGGTTTTTCGGAATACGTGATTTCCGCACAGCTCTCCGGAACGGAATGGCAGTCCGGCATGTGGTCGCGTAGAAGGAAATGGAGATATTGCATGAAACAGACAAGATGGTTTATGATGTTTCTTTTCCTGTCGGCGGTCCCCTTTTGCGGACGGGCGCAGGATGACGAAACGAGCCGGGACAAGGAAAAAACGGATTATACAGTGTTCCGGATAATGACTGTCGGTTCCCTGGCTACAAACGAGCAGACACCCTTTTGGATGGTGAGCAATCGGTATGGTACCGTACCGCTGAAAGCTCCCGGCGGCTCTCTGCAGGCAGGCGTTTTCCACCGCCAGCCGCTCGGCAGGACGGGGTGGGAATGGAGCGCGGGCGCGGACTGGGTGGCCGCTACGCCACGCTACCGCACGGTTTATGTCCAGCAGCTTTTTGGAGAACTGACATACCGCCTGTTGAGCTTGAGCATCGGGAGCCGGGAGGGCGACCGGCATTACAGCCAGTCGCTTACAGATCCGCTGCTGAGCAGCGGCGACATGGGCATATCGCCGAATGCCCGTCCCGTGCCGGAAATAAACCTGTATGTTCCCCGGTTTGTCACGCTGCCCCTGACGGGCGGATGGTTACAGGGGAAGGGAAATTTCGCCGCAGGGCGTTCGTTCGATTCGGATTACCTGGAGTCGTTCATCCGCCCGGATATGTTCTATGTCAAAGACATGCTATGGCATCACAAGTCGTTTTTTCTGCGGGTGAAGGATACGGAAAACGCATTCCCGCTCTCCATGACGCTGGGCATCCGCCATTTGGTTCAGTGGGGCGGCATCTCTACGGATCCGAATGCAAAGGTGCGCATACAGCCCCGTTCGTTCAGGGATTTTATCCGGATCGTGCTGGGAAAGTCGGGCGCTGCGAATGCCACACCTTCCGATCAGGTCAACGTGCTTGGCAGCCATTACGGGACGTATGACTTTCACCTGGACTACGAAAGGGAATGCCTGGCCGTGAAGGCCTATCACCAGCACTTTTTCGACGACGCATCGGGGATGGAACTGAAGAACGGCACGGACGGTTTGTGGGGGATACAGGTGGATTTCCCGCAGTGCGCCTTCCTCCACAGGGTGGTGCTCGAACGTCTTGTCACGCTCAACCAGAGCGGCCCGTTTCATTTCATCGAATATGATCATTCCAAATATCCGGGCTACGGCGGCGGCGGTGACGACTATTACAACAATGGCGAATATCCTGCCGGACATGCCTATTTCAATCGCGGGGTGGGTTCGCCGCTGCTGATTTCGCCCGAGTACAATGCCGACGGGACACCGGGTTTCAAGCATACCCGCATCCGCGCGTGGCACCTGGGCGCCGAAGGGTCCCTGACCCGGGAGTTCTCCTGCCGCATCCTGCTCTCAACCGTCGAAAGTTTCGGAAGACCTTACCGGCCAACGCTAAAAAAAATGACGGGAACTTTTTTCCTGACGGATTTCAGCTATGCCTTCCCCAAAGACTGGAAACTGTCCGTCTCTCTGGCGGTCGACCGGGGTTCGCTGCTGGGGAATCACGCGGGGTGTGGCGTGTCCGTCACCAAACGGGGAATGATACGGTGGATGGAGAAATGAATGATGTTGCAGAAAGAAGTTCGGTCTGTTTGCAGACCCTGCCCGCAGGGAGATGCCGGCCAAAACCGGCGACCGGAAAAAGCGCGGAACGCTTATGCGTAAGCTGCGACAGTGTTTTCCTCTTTACACCTCGTCCGCGGCGCCGTGGGAGCGTCATTCGAGAGGCTCGAACGGCAGGGCGACGTCCTTGCGGTAGCCCGTGCCATTAAAGGAGGCAATCAGTTCACCCCGTTCGTTTGTGATCCTGACTTCGCAATTGGACAGACGGCTGTGACTGAATATCTCGCGGGCTTCGGCATAGAGGAAACCGGCGCGTTCGGACTTGAATATATGGATTTCCGAACTGATCGAGAAGGTGAGCCGCGCATGGCTGTTGGTCGCAACGGCAAAGGCGAGATCGGCCAGCGTGAAGAGGGCGCCACCCTGACAAACACCGCCACCGTTCAGGTGCACCGGCCGTATTTCCATCCGCGCACGCGCATATCCTTTCCCCGCGTCCAGCAATTCCACGCCGGCTGCTGCGGCAAAGGCGTCGTTTCTGAAAAAATCCTGAATCGTCACAGTTTCCATTCAAAACCGTCTTTTGTGTCCTTAACCGTAAATCCGTAGGATGTCAATTCGTTGCGGATCCTGTCCGAGGTGGTCCAGTCCCTGTTCTGCTTTGCCTGCAAGCGAAGGTTCAACAGCAGGTCGACCGCTTTTCCGTATGCTTCTCCGCCGTTGCCACTGCCTGCGGCAGACGGTTCCTTCCGCAAGCCGAGAAGGTCTTCCATATAAAGTTTGAAGGTCGCTTTCAACTCCTCCAGGTCTCCGGCCGAAAGGGTACCGTTGCCGTCGGCTACGGCATTGACCGTCCTGCCTGCATCGAAGAGGCGGGAAATCACGACCGGCGTATTCAAATCGTCGCACATGGCCGTTTCACAGCGCTCGCGCAGCCCTTTCACATCCACGGTCGAAGCCGCTGCGGCCGTCAGTTTTTGCAGGCGGGCATACGTTTCAAACAGCCGTTCCAGCCCCTTTTCAGATGCCTGCAGTGCTTCGTTGCTGAAGTCAACCGTACTGCGATAGTGCGCCTGCAGCATGAAAAAGCGGATGGTTGCCGGCGCATACGCCTGCGTCAGCGCCGGATGATTCCCGGTGAAAAATTCTTCGAGCGTGATGAAGTTTTTCAGCGACTTTCCCATTTTCTGGCCGTTGACAGTGATCATGTTGTTGTGCATCCAGTAGCGCACGATGTCGCTCCCCTGCGAAGCCACCGCCTGTGCGATTTCACATTCGTGATGCGGGAAAATCAAGTCCATCCCTCCGCCATGAATGTCGAAATGTTCGCCGAGGTATTTCCGGCCCATCGCCGTACATTCGCAGTGCCAACCGGGAAATCCTTCGCTCCAGGGCGACGGCCAGCGCATGATGTGTTCCGGCTGCGCCTTCTTCCAGAGCGCAAAGTCCAGCGGATTCCGTTTTTCTTCCTGACCTTCCAGTTCGCGCGTGTTGAGCATGTCGTCAATGTTCCGGTTCGACAAAACGCCATACTTGTGGTCTTTGTCGTATTTGACGACATCGAAATAAACCGATCCTCCGCTGACATACGCATAACCGTTGTCGAGAATTTGCTGCACCAGGGCGATCTGTTCGATGATATGGCCGGAGGCATGTGGTTCGATGCCGGGAGGCAACACGTTCAGCGCCCGCATGGCGTCGTGATAGCGGAGCAGATAGCGCTGCGCCACTTCCATCGGCTCCAGCTGTTCCACCCGCGCTTTCCTGACAATTTTATCCTCGCCGCTGTCCGCGTCGTGTTCCAGGTGACCCACGTCCGTAATATTGCGTACGTACCGCACCTTATACCCCACGTGTTGCAGGTAACGGAACAGTACGTCGAACGTGATGGCCGGACGCGCATGTCCCAGGTGTGGGTCTCCATAAACCGTCGGCCCGCACACATACATCCCGACATGCGCTGCATGCAACGGAACAAAAACTTCCTTCTTTCCCGTCAGTGTATTATAAATGCTTACTTCCATTATTTCTGTCGAATTTTACGCTTATGAGCAAAAAGTCTCCCCCCATAATCAAAACTGTCCTGACAACCTTAAAAAACAGAGACTCCGCAACCGGAATCTCACATTCCCTTCCCTGTCGCGCGGATCCGATGCAGCCCTGTCTGCCGGCAGCTACCGCTCAATATTCTTCTTCATTAAAGAAAAAGTCTTCCTTGCTCGGATAGTCTGGCCAGAGGTCTTCCATACATTCATATATTTCACCTTCATCCTCCATTTCCTGCAAGTTTTCAATCACTTCCAGCGGCGCGCCGGAACGCTGTGCATAATCTATCAACTCATCTTTGGTGGCCGGCCAGGGTGCGTCTTCCAACTTTGACGCCAATTCTAATGTCCAATACATAACAATCTTTTTTACAAAATACTTTTTCTCCAGATTGAAATTTTCCGCAAAAGTAGAATTTTATTTCTTAGCCACAAGCGTTATCCCAAATAATTTCACTGCCTTTTTCCCGGATGCATTCTTTCCTCGCAATAATAAACAGCAAATCAGACAATCTGTTCATGAAAATCAGCACATTTTCTTCCACCGGACTTTCGGCTGCCAAATGACAGACGTGTCGCTCCGCACGCCGGCAAACCGTGCGGCAGACATGCGCCAACGCGGCTGTACGGCATCCGCCCGGCAATATAAACCCAGTCATTTTCGGCAGGCCGCCGTCTATCCGGTCGATGCTTTCTTCCAGCCGGCGGATGTTTCCGGATGTCATCCGGCCGGCAGATTTCAGGGAGTCCTGCGCTGCCTCCGTAGCCAGACTTGAACCGACCGCGAACAGTTTATGCTG